>JAUWYD010000134.1 GCA_030616025.1 Chloroflexota bacterium | reverse complement strand
TGCAGCGCGACGCGCCGCTCATGCCTTGGCCGGAGGTGATCCAGGATGACATTGCCGCCGAAGGGTCGGCCATGCCTCGCCTCGATGGCGCTGGCACCGAGAAGTACCCCTTGGCGGAGAGCGTGCACCAGGCCATCCCCGAGGCTGTCAGGCGCGGTGATCCCTACGAAGTAGGCCTCCTCCTTGTGTACCGTTCAAACCCCCTCTACTCCGGTCCCAACGTGAGGGGCTTCTCCGAGGCCTTTGAGAGAATACCGTTCATCGTCAGCTTCTCGCCTTTCATGGACGAGACCAGCGAGAAGGCGAACCTCATCCTTCCCGATTGCACTTACCTGGAGAAATGGCTCCACGTTCCTCTTGAGCCCAGCCTGGGGTATCCTGTGTTGGGGCTGGCGCAACCGGTAGTGGAGCCCCTGTACGACACCATGAACGCGGGCGAGGTGCTTCTGAGGATAGCCAGAGAGCTGGGCGGCTCGGTGGCCGCATCCTTCCCCTGGGCAGACTTCACGGAGTCGGTCCAGTTCAGGCTAGGGGGCGTCTTCGAAGCTGGAAGAGGCTTGATGGTCAGAGGGACCTTCGAGGAGTTCTGGGATGAGCTGAGATCCAGAGGGGTCTGGTGGGACCCTCCGTATGAGTTTGGGCAGTGGGAAGAGGTCTTTACCACGCCCTCCGGCCGGTTTGAGTTCTACTCTCAGCACTTGAGGGACAAGTTGGAGACCTTGTCCAAGCACGATGCTCAGAGGCTAGAAGCAATTGTGGCGAATATGCAACTCCAGGCACGCAATGACGAGCTTTTCATGCCCCATTACGAACCTGCCCGGTACGTTGGGCACGAGGATGAATACCCCTTCCATCTCAATGTATACAAGCTGATGACCTACACAGACGACGGGGCTGTCAACACGCCTTGGCTGCAAGAGATGCTCGGTCTGCACATCAAGGAAAGATGGGGCAGTTGGATAGAGATCAACCCGCAGACTGCACGGGAATTGGGCATATCCGACCGAGATGAGGTATGGGTGGAGTCGCCGATAGGCCGAGTAAAGACCAAAGCCCGGCTCTACCCTGGCGCCATGCCCAACGTGGTCAACATGCCCCTGGGGCAGGGTCACAAAGCCGTTGGTCGTTGGGCGAAGAATAGAGGCGCCAATCCCGACGAGATAATCGGGAACGAGAGTGACCTGCTGGCTGGCCTGGCCGCTAGGCTTGCCACGCGGGTGAAGGTGTACAAGGTGTAAGTGGAAATCACTGAGGAGTGAAGAACACAGGGTGAAGGGCTGCTGCTCAGCTACTTGGCCCTACGCCTTCTCATTTCGGAGGTTTCGATGCCGCGTTGGGGAATGGTCATTGATCTGGACAAGTGCATAGCATGTCAGGCCTGCAGCGTGGCCTGTCGGGCTGAGAATAACGTGCCTTTCGCCGGGCCGGAGCAGGCTGGTTTGGGCCGAGCCATGTTCTGGCACAAGGTGACCACGGAGTTGGAGGGTGAGTACCCTCACGTCCGGGTCCTCTTTGTTCCCCGGCCGTGCATGCACTGTGACGACCCGCCCTGTGTTGAGGTCTGCCCGGTCGGAGCGACGTATGTCAACCAGGAGGGAATAGTGGTCGTAGACTACGATGTCTGTATCGGATGCAGGTATTGCGCTACCGCCTGTCCCTATGGCGCCCGGGTTTTCAACTGGTATGCGCCCCAGTGGCCTGAACCCTACGACCAATATCTGAATCCGGACGTTCCGGTGCGTCCCAGGGGAGTGGTGGAGAAGTGCACCTTCTGCATTCACCGGCTACAGCACGCCAAGCAGAGGGCTATGGACCAAGGTAGGGAACTGACGGACCCGGAGGTCATCCTTCTCCCTGCATGCAACCAGACCTGTCCCGCCGCAGCTCGCTATTTCGGCGATTTGGACGACCCGGAAAGCACCGTTTCCAGGTTCGTGAAAGATAAGCGCGCCTTCAGGCTTCTGGAAGATCTGGGAACCAAGCCGAAGGTGTTCTACTTGAAAGAGGTATGAGCATATGATCGGTTATGGCGTTGAAGAAGACGCTGCACTCTTCCAACCTCTCCTACGTACCGGAAAGGGATTCTTCATTCTGGTGACGGTACTGGTGATCATCATCGCTGCAGGCGCTGGCGCCTATCTGTTGCAGCTGCAACACGGCCTCGGCGTTACCGGCTTGAACGAGCCGGTCTTCTGGGGGCTCTATATCAGCAACACCGTTTTCTTCATCGCCGTCAGTTACGGGGGCACGCTAACCTCCGCTATCCTGCGCCTCTTCAACGCCGAGTGGCGCAAACCCATCACCAGAGCCGCAGAGACGATAACTGTCTGCGCCTTGGTAGTCGGCTCACTGAATATCATCATTGACATGGGAAGGCCGGACAGAATCCCATTATTGATCCTACGCGGGCGCCTGCGTTCGCCGATCCTGTGGGATTTCTATGCTATCGGTCTCTATTTGCTCTGTAGTGCCATCTACCTATACCTGCCGCTGATACCGGATTTGGCTATCTTGCGCGATAGATTTCCGGGTAGAAAGCGACTTTACAGCTTCCTGAGCCTGGGCTGGACTGGTAGCGAAAAGCAGAAGAGAAGACTGGAGAGAGCGATTGACGTGATGGCCGTGCTAATGATCCCCATTGCCATCTCGGTGCACACCGTCTTGGCTTGGCTCTTTTCGATGACCACTCAGCCGATGTGGCACAGCACCATCTTCGGGCCCTATTTCGTCATGGGCGCAGTGTACAGCGGTGTCGCTACCCTGATCATAACCATGGCCATCCTTAGGCGCGCTTTCCACCTCGAGGAGTATCTCAGACCGATCCATTTCAACAATCTCGGATTGTTCCTCATCGTTCTGGCACTCGCCTGGCTCTATTTCACCGTGGCTGAGTATCTCACCACTTACTACGGTAACGAACCTGCGCACATGGCTGTGTTAAACGCAAAGATAAGCGGGGAATTCGCCCCTTTCTTCTGGCTTCAGGTACTATTCTGCCTGGTGATCCCCTTCGCCATCCTAGTTTCTAGCCGGACACGCACCATAGTGGGGACTGTCATCGCCAGCGTGGCAGTCAACATCGGGATGTGGCTGGAACGATTTCTCATCGTCGTGCCCACCTTGACCCGCCCCAGGGTCCCTTATGGCTGGGAGATATTCTATCATCCCACGTTCGTGGAATGGGCCATAATGGCCGCATCTGCTGCTGCGATCATCCTCATGTTCGTGCTCTTCACCAAACTATTCCCCATAGTCTCGATCTGGGAGATGCGTGAGGAGGACAGAAATGAAACTTCGAACTATCCGTTTTGACATCCTGCTTGTCCTAGTGTCAAGTATGGTCATCGTTTTTGTCGGAGTGACGGCTGTCGGCGCTCAGCCCCCGGTCCCGCATCCGGTGGAGAAAGGCGGCACCTCGTTTGAGGACTGCCTCGGCTGTCATCGCTCTGGGATAGGTGACGCGCCGCCTCTGCTTGCCGACCACCAGTTCTACGACAACGAGGATTGCGGCCCTTGTCACGCTGCCGCAGGGTTTGGGCCTCCCGCTATTCCGCACCCGGAGGAGACGGAAGGTAGCCCCTTCGAGGATTGCGTGGCCTGCCATCGGGCGGGAGTGGGGGTCGCCACTCTCATGCCTGCCGACCATCAAGCGCATGAGAACCAGGATTGCAGGGGCTGCCACGTCGCGACCGGGCGTGCGGCTCCCGCTGGCCCACATCCGGCGGAGACGGAAGGTACCCCTTTCGAGGACTGCGTGTTCTGCCATCGCGAAGGGCTGGTCGGCGCGCCCGTCATGCCTGATGATCATCAAGCATATACCAACGCGGAATGCACCACTTGCCATGGCACGACTACGCCTCCCAGTATTCCCCATCTGTTCGAGCGGACCTGCCAGAATTGTCACGGCGCCGGCACATTTGGAGCTCCTCTCCTGCCTGCTGACCATCAGGCCCGCGAAACCGGTTGTTTCGATTGCCACGCCACCGCCGGGCTTGAGGCCCCCGCTTTCCCCCCTCTCCTGGATGCGCAGGAGGATTGCCTGTGGTGCCACCAAGACTTTGTGCCGGAGGGTGTGACAGCCATTGAAGACATAGAGCGAGACCATTCCGGCCTCACCGGCGATACCTGCCTGAGTTGTCACCGACCTGCCCCGGCCCTGAAAGAAGGGCTACCAGAGCTCGCCTGCGGCGTGTGTCATCCTAACGCCACCACTGCTGAAGCCACGCACAATCGTGAGGGCAACCGCGTGGATTGCATGCAGTGTCATCGGGCGGCTAACCATTTCCCCCACGACCGAGCGCACACTCTCACAAGCGACGACGTGTGCCTAGACTGTCATTCGACTTCGGTCCGCCACCTTGTTACTCTAGGCGGGACCCACCAGAACGCCGAGTGCGCCACTTGCCATGTGGTAGACGCACCGCTCATCAGAAACTCGCAGACGGGCGTCGTCGAGATAGCCAGGGGAGAGACCGACCGAAGGCCCGCTGAGCCGCCAGATGACCCAGCGTTTCACATCATAGAGAGAGAAGTCGCTTGCGACCGATGCCACGGCGACGGCAGCGAGATAGAAGCAGGGAGCCTCGCCGGCCCGTCCGGTGCCACATTGAGGGTGGCGTTGTGGGGAGTCAGCGGCGTGATAGCCGTCGTCGTGATCCTCGCGGTTGCGCTAGGTCTACTAAGCCGTCGGGCGTGAGCCCAGGATTAGGGGTACTGCTG
>JAUWYD010000278.1 GCA_030616025.1 Chloroflexota bacterium | reverse complement strand
ACTTAACTTTCCAGCTTCCGTAAGTGCCCCATCAGGGGTGGTTGTGATGTCTCCAAATCAAAGAGATTGGCTGTCGCTGACCGAAGCCAGTAAGTTCTTGGGCGTCCACGCGACCAGTCTGCGGCGATGGGCCGATTCTGGCAGCATTCCCCACTTCCGCACACCAGGCGGCCACCGGAGATTCCGGACCGCCGACCTCGCCTCCTGGATGGAGGGCACGCAGACGACCGCGTCGGACGCACAGTTGAAGGCCGTGGTGCAAGGTGCGGTCGGATTCACCCGGCAAGAAATAGCCGAGAAGCAGGTGTGGAATGAGTCTTGGTATCTGGCTTTCAATTGCGAAGAGGACCGCCACCGGATGCGCGACGCCGGTCGCCGGCTCCTAGGACTGGCCATCCAGCACATGAGCCGCACTCGGAACCAGGAGCCGGCTTTGCAGGAAGGGCGGCGCATCTGAGAATTCTATGGGCAGCAGTGTGCCCGGCAGAAGATGGGGCTGGTGGATACCATGCGCGCTTTCTTCTTCTTCCGTGAGTCGCTGCTACGGGCAGCTCGGCCCGGCCAGATCATTGCTGGCCAATACGACGCCGAAGATGTGCGCATCCACCGGCAGCTGCGTCACTTTCTGGACGAGGTCATGTACGCCTGCCTGGCTAGCTGCGAGGCCACAAGCCGCCATCTGCCACGTACGGAGGCAACGCTGTGAGCGGCTACCCCATCACTCTGATCGGCCTTAAGAGCGCCCGCTGCGTCGTCGTCGGTGGAGGGGAGGTCGCCGTCCGAAAAGTAGCCGCCTTGCGCGAGGCAGGCGCTCGCCCGGTGGTGATCAGTCCTGACCTGTGCCAGTCGCTCCAGGATCAGGCTGAACGTGGTGAGATCGACACCTTCCAGCGCGCCTATCAATCTGGAGACCTGGCGGGGGCACTGTTGGTCATCGCCGCCACGGACGATCCGGCGACTAACGAGGCGGTGTGGCGCGAGGCGCAAACAGGCGGCTGCCTGGTCAACGTGGTCGACGACCCGGCGCACTGTGATTTCTACGTCCCGGCCACCGTGCGGCGAGGGGCGCTGACTATTGCTGTATCCACGGAAGGTTGCAGCCCAGCCCTCGCAGCGCGCATCGGGGAGCAGTTGGAAAGCCTCTTTGGGCCGGAATACGCTTCCTTCCTGGATATCTTAGGAGAACTGAGGGAGTGGATCACTGATGCATGCCCACCAGAGAAGCGTCGCGATCTTTGGTATAGGCTGGTTGATTCGGACCTCCTGGAACTCATTGGAGAGGGAAAGGAGCGGGAAGCCCGAGAGAGGGCTATAGCTATCGTTAGTACCTACGTGGAGGGGTAACGTTCGAGGAGTGAAGTGGAAATCATCGTTGTTGGTCTGAACCACGAAGTAGCGCCGGTGGAGGTGCGAGAGAAACTGGCTCTCCCGGAGCCTAGCTTGCGAGAGGCGTTGATATCCTTGGCTCAAAAAGCGGGGCACGGTGACGGCCCCTTGGCTGAAGGAGCTATCCTCTCCACCTGCAATCGGGTTGAACTCTACGGCCTGGCTATGGACTCTCAAGAGGGGTGGAACGAATTGGTGGGCTTCCTCGGCAGTACGTGCCAGATACCCTTTCAGGATTTCGAGAACTACCTCTATCTCTATAGTGGGGAGGAGGCCGCCGCTCACCTGTTCTCCGTGGCGGCAGGGATCAACTCCATGGTGATTGGGGAGAACGAGGTTCTAGGTCAGGTACGCGAAGCCTATCGATTGGCCAGCGCGGAGAAGGCCATTGGCCCGATTCTGTCCAGGCTTTTCCGCAAGGCCCTCAGAGTGGGGAAGCGCGCTCGGACCGAGACGGGCATCAGCCGTAACGCTTCCTCGGTCAGTTCGATAGCTGTAGAGTTGGCCAAGAGCATTTTTGGTGATCTGTCGACCTGCCGCGTGCTTATCATCGGTGCCGGAGAGATGAGCGAGCAAGCCTTGAGAAGATTGATGGCTAGCGATGTGGGAGAGGTGTTGGTGATCAACCGCACGAGGTCGAAAGCAGAGTCTCTGGCCCGGGAGTGTGGCGGTCGGGTTATCGATTTCGATCGGATCGGGTTGGCTCTGTGGCAGGCTGACATCGTAATCAGCTCTACGGCCGCCCCTGATGCTGTGATCCATGTGCAGGAAATGAGGGACGCGCTTTACATGAGACGCAACCGTCCGCTATTCATCATAGACATCGCTGTCCCTCGGGATGTGGAGCCAGAGGTGGGAAAGCTGGAGAACGTATATCTCTACGACATCGACGATTTGGAGCATCTGGTGCAGGCCAACATAGACATGCGAAGGAAGGAAATACCAAAGGTGGAAGCCATAGTGGCCGAGGAACTGAGGGAGTTCTCGGCCTGGTATCAAGCGTTGGACGTGGTGCCCACTATATCCGACTTGCGGCAACACGCGGATCAGATCCGACAGGCCGAGTTAAACAAAGCGCTGCGCAGATTGGGCTCGCTTGACCAGCGCCAGCAGGAGGTAGTGAAGGCCCTGGCCATAGGCTTGGTGAACAAGCTCCTACACAATCCTACGGTACGGTTGAAGGACCACGCCAACGGGCGTCGCGGCTATCAGTACGCTGAGGCTTTGCGGGAGCTTTTCGGGCTGGATGCCCCGGAGGGCAAATCGGGGAAAGAGGTGTAGGACTTAACTGGAGGGCCACGAGGTGAGTTTGGGAATCTTCCTGGGAGCAGCAGCGCTATACTTCGTTTCGGTCATACTGTACCAAGTCTTCCTGGTCTCCACTCAGGTCAAGTTCGGTGCTTGGGCATTCCGGACTCTCTTAGCCGGATGGGTTTTGCACGCCCTCTTCTTGATAGCGTATATTGCGGACTCTGGTTCTCTGCCGATCGCCACTACCTTTCATTCTCTCGTGCTGTACGCGTGGATCGTGGGAATAGCCTTTTGGGTTCTGGAGATTCGATATGG
>JAUWYD010000353.1 GCA_030616025.1 Chloroflexota bacterium | reverse complement strand
CATCCTGCAAAAGATGAGGCAGGAGAATGCGGTCCTGGGCGTGGAATTGAGTGGCCATATTTTCTTCAACGATCCACCTCTCAACTTCGACGATGCCCTGTTTGCAGCAGGGAAGCTTGCGGAGTATCTCTCCAAGATGGACAGGCCCCTATCGGATCTGGTACGGGAGTTGCCAGAGTACCACAGTTCTCCCGAACTTCGCGTACCCTGTTCTGATACACAGAAGTTCAGCGTCGTGGAGGCAATAAAGGAGTCGTTCATCGAGACTCACGAAGTCATAGATATAGATGGGGCACGCATCAAGTTCGATAGTGGCTGGGCTCTGGTGAGGGCCTCAAACACACAACCGATGCTGTCAGTAAGGGTCGAGGGCAGGACCGAGGAGGACTTGCATCGGATACAGGAGATAGTCACCGAGCGTATATCTCAGTTCCTGCCATCGGCGACTAGCTGAGGCGGGCGGAATTCACTGCTTGGAGTGGCGACATGACTGACGAGACACAGGATGTGGCCGTTCAGGGCGAAGAGGCAGGGCGTCAGATGTTGGAAGCCTTCTTGCGGCCCTGGCACGAGGCCGTGGGAGACCCCGAGGCCGCCCAGGAAGCCGTGTTGGGACGTTTGCTACAGGGCTATGCCCAGACAAAGTACGGACAGCAACACGGGGCCGCTCAGGTCACTGCCATAGATGAGTACCGGAGCGCTTTTCCCGTCGCCAGCTACGAGGACTTCAAACCCTTGATCGATCAGGTGATGGCTGGTGAGGAGGATGTGCTGCTCTATGAGCCTCCCATCGGCTGGGCAATCACGCGTGGTACGACTCGGGCCGAGTCCAAGTTCATACCCATGACGCCGACAGACCTGAAGATGCGGGCCAGCGCTGGCCGTGCCCTGATGAACTACATAGCGCGCACCGGCCAGCTTGATGTGCTTCAGGGTGTGAACCTCAACTTGAACTTCCCCTCTGTCGTGGGCACGGTGCGGGTCGGAGAGCGAGACCTGGAGTACGGCTACAGTTCCGGCATTTATTCGAAACGTACGACGGCGGCAACGCCACTGCGCACTCTCCCTACTCAAGACGATGTGGACGCATTGGGAGGAGGGAAGACGATAGCTGACTGGAAGCGTCGCTTCGAGTTGGCCCACCAGCGATGCCAGGATGAGAACGTCACCATAGTTGGGGGCGTGGCACCCACAGCCTTGGACTTCGGGCGGTATCTACACCAGGCGCATGAGGTATACCCAAAGGACTTGTGGCGAATACGAATCATGACCTTGGGTAGCGTTCCAGGCATCAACACCAATTACCGGCCCCTGCTCAGAGCCCTTTTTGGCGCGGTAGACATCGCCGAGATCTACGGCACAACAGAAGGGATCTTCGGACAGCAGCGGGACGAGAAGCGGGCTTGGGTGCCCAACTATGACCTCTTCTTCTTCGAGGTTCGGACGCGACAAGGGCCGAAGATGATGCACGAAATGCGTCCGGGGGAGACAGGCAGCCTCATCGTTTCCACGCCGATCCTGCCGCGCTACGAGATCGGCGACCTCATCAAGGCCTTCCAGCCCCCATACTTCAGATGTGTAGGACGCGACAAGCTGCTTGCTCGTCTCCGCTACTTGTGGGACCAGCTAGTGACGGTGGACCTGGGCCGCCTGTAGGTCAGGCACTGGTCAGAATCTCGGCCTCAGAAAGACGCCAAGGATAATAGCCAGGCCGACAGCGATTATGATCAGCGGCCAGGTGAGCTCCCAGCCGATGAATCCGCCGATGCCGATCGCCAAAGCGACAAAGGCCAGTATGATTCGGCCCCTTATTGGTCGGCGATAAGCGGGGAGCAGTAGGCGGAGTACCACCTCTAGCAGGAAGAGCAATCCCGCGCCGATGAAGATGACGCTCCACACATTGTCCCATGTCAACCAGGGGAAGGTTCCCAGGTTGGCGGAGAGGAGCGCTACCCCGGCGAGGATAACCATCAAGCCCCAGATCAACGGACCCAGAGCATCGCCGCCAGACCACTGCTCACCCTTGTCCCACTCTCGTTCGCCT
>JAUWYD010000385.1 GCA_030616025.1 Chloroflexota bacterium | reverse complement strand
GGCGATGGCGCGATGCCACCCTGAGGTCGGCTGACGGTGCGGACCAGCCAGACTATACCCAGGATGAGCAGCACGAGCAGGCCCAAGGGGAATAGCATGGCCACCAGCATGAACAGCCAGCCAAAGATGCCTCCGAACGAGCCCCCAGGATAGCTTCCCGTATCGTCGCAGAAGGGGCACCAACCTCCAGACCACTCTCCCCCCATCATACCAGGGCCCATCGTGCCCCAGCCCCCATAGCCTCCGAAGAGGAAAGGTAGGATCGTGACACCACACACAAAGATGATCAGCACTATCGCGGCGAATACGCCTATTTGCATCCAGTTTCTCCTAGTCATATGTCTGGTCTCCTTTCACTGTATGTGACCCTTACCACAATCGCGCTACTGGCGAGACCCGCCGGCAGCAAATGCGGGCTTCAGAACGTGAGAACTCTGTCGGATTCAGTCACCCACTGCGCCAACTGACTCATCGTGCTGATTTCAGCACCTTCTATCAAGTCAAGCTCTCTGATACCACGAGCGTCGGCGCAGGATCCGCAGGCCTTGACCAGCGCCCCTTTCGTGATCGATGCTTTGAGCATTCGCTCCAGGTTGTAGTATCCTTGTGGCGTTGATTGATTGGGCAAAGCGCACGTCACGGCATCCGCCATCAGGAAGATGCGGACTTCAACATCGGTCTGCCCTCGCTGCAACGCCATCGCTAGCCGCATGGCGTTGTACAGTTTCTCCGACCCATACGGGGCGTCGTTGATGATGAGCAAGATTTTCATTCCTTATCTCCATTTCAAGCCCTCTTGGTCCTCCGGAGCACAGAAAGGCGCCGCGCCTCGCGATGAACTTGCAGTCTGGCTCGAGGGCGGTTGTGCAGATCGCGCCGATGCGTTGTGTGCCGAGTAGATAGGTTCGAGGGACTCCTGGGGTACCTCGCCTTGGTGGCAAAATCGTCCCCCGTCACCGTCTGCGCTGGGGAACCGGTACGGCCAGAACGGGGCCGCCAACCGCCACAGGGCCCAGAAGTCCCAAGCGCGAATCCACGGCGGACAGTGTTCTGAGGTGGACATAGACTATCTCCCTGCGTAGGTGGGAGAGTCAGGCTACTCACTGCTGGTCACCGGGTATCCTGCCTCCTGCCAGGCGCGGAACCCGCCCCGAAGTGCCTTGACGTTGGTGTATCCCTTGTCCATTAGTATGCGCGCCGCACGGGCGCTGGCTTCCTCGTTGGGTCAGGTTCAATAAGCGATGATCTCCGCATCCCGGGGCAACCCCTGGTAGCCCGCCTCCAGGTCGGCAAGGGGGAGAGAGATGGCGGCAGAGATGCGAGCCGACTCGTATTCCTCTCGGCTGCGCACATCCACGAATAGCGCTGTTCCGGAATCGTAAACGGCCCTTGCTTCGGCCAGGGGAATGCGGGGCACCTCAGGATGCGGGATTTCACCGGCTGGGTCGCCAGGCACACCTTGGGGCGCCGTGGACACAGGTGCAGCCGACGGTGGGGTTGCTGACCAGCTGCTTGCCACGTACACCACTGCGACTACGGCAACGACACTCACAGTTCCCAGTAGCAGGTACACCCAGACCTGAGAGCGCCTTTGAGCGGGACGCGTTCGTCGGCGCCTTCTGGTCTTACGTCTAGTCATGTTCCTTCCTCCAGTACATGTCAATCGTTCTGAAGACGGCTCCTACCGTGGAGGCAGTCGCCGCAGCTGTGTACCGTTCCGGTCGGCGAGCGGCGAGGC
>JAUWYD010000032.1 GCA_030616025.1 Chloroflexota bacterium | reverse complement strand
CAACGATTAGTCAACTCACGCCAAGTAGTCTCGCAACTTGCGACTCGACTTGGGATGCCGGAGCTTTCTCAACGCCTTCGCCTCTATCTGGCGGACTCGCTCCCGGGTCACGCCAAAGATCCTCCCCACGTCCTCCAGGGTCCGGCTTTCCCCGTCCTTGAGGCCGAAACGCAATTCCAAGACCCCACGCTCTCTGGGACTTAACGAGTCCAAGAGGTCCCTCATCTGCTCTCGAAGCAACTCCTGCGAAGCGGTATCTATGGGGCCGGGGATCGATTCATCCTCTATGAAATCTGCAAGGGAGCTATCTTCTCCGCTCCCGATGGGCATCTCCAAAGACATCGGTTCCTGGGAGATGCGGACAATGCGCCTCACCTTGGCCGCTGCCCTTCGCCACCTTCGCTGCAAAATCGAATCGAGGGGCTCATTGGTGCTCTGCGCCTCCGCAATGGCCTGTTTCTCCTCCTCGGACAGCAGTCCCTCCATCTGCAAGGCTATCTCATCAGCCGATGGCTCTCTTCCCAACTCCTGCGTCAAATAGCGCGAGGCCCGCAGCACTCGGTTGATGTCCTCCACCACATGGATGGGGATGCGGATGGTACGCCCTTGATCCGCGATAGCCCGGCCGATACCCTGTCGGATCCACCAGGTGGCATAGGTACTGAACTTGAAACCACGGCGATAGTCGAACTTCTCCACCGCTCGCAGCAAGCCAATGTTTCCTTCCTGTATGATGTCGAGGAACGAAATTCCCCGTCCCATGTATTGCTTGGCCACGCTCACGACCAGGCGCAAGTTGGCCACGATCAGGACTTTCCGGGAAAAGGTGGCTAAGACGTCCACCGTTCGAAACCTGTCCGCGACGACGCTTTCGCTCTCCCGGGCCACGGGCAGATACTTTCGGGCAGTCGGGATCCTCCCTCTCTTGCGGAAGTGGGATCCTATGAGCTCCCTCAATTCGCTTGGTAGGAGATATAGATCCAGACAGAGATCATGTATCTTCCTGGTAAGCATGTCCCATTCCATCTCGAGCAGCCCCTCTTGCTCAGAGCCTGCCTCCCTCTCGGATGAGTCCAAGACTAGGGCCAGTTCATCTGTCTCGACAAAGTCCTCCTCACCGATACTGTTGAGATACGCCCCCAGGTAAGATTCTTGGCCCAAGTGTAGAACAGGTTGCGAGATCGCCTCTACCTCATCAGCGAGCTTAGCAAGATCTAGAGTAGGCACCCCCAACTGACCAGCCAGCTCAGTGATGCTTTTCCAGTTCACCCACAGCAGTTTGTGAACCTTGGTAACGATCTCCAGCCACGTCTCTTCCCGGCTCTCTCCATTAGCCTCCCGTCTTATCCCCTCCAGGTACCGAGGTCCCATCATCTTCATGCTGTGCCATTTCTCATCCGAAGGCGACAACAGAGAGACGTGGCCGATTTCCTTCAGGTACATCCGTACAGGATCACTGGCTTCCAGTCCCTCCAAGTCAAGGAGAGCATCAACGGACAGATCGATGTCATCCTCCTTGGTCGCGGAAGCCTCTTCCGCCGTCATTCCAGCAAGCTTCTCAGGCGACGCATCGACCGCCGCGGCCCTTGGCCCAGGGAGGTCGCCCTTCTCACCCTTGGAGGCTTCTCCTTCCACTGGTTCCTGGTCTGAGCTTCGCTCAGAGGGGTCGGTCATCCTCAGCTCCACTTTCCGTGATCAAGGTCGGACGAAGATCGCAGCTTCTTCTCACCTTGTGCCGTCCTTCAGCCAAGCGCTCTTATCCCCACTTTCCTTCTGACGCCCCTGGATCCTCTGTCTGAGGGAATCAACCCTGCCTCGCAGAGCGGACTCATCATCACCCCGCTCCACGGCATCGCGAAGGAGGCTCTCCAGTTCCTCCAGCTCCCTTCGGTCATTTCGATCCATCATCCTCGACACGGTACGCCGCATCTCCTCAGGCAACTCCTCATCAGGCAAGGCGGGTCCCTTCGCCTCGCCCTCAAGCACAGCATCCAGATGCTGAGCCAGGACCGGATCTAGTGCGGCGCGAAACTGGCCAAAGTCAAAGCCACCCTCTCGCTGTACAGCGTCCAGCAGAGCCAGGAAGATGGAGCGGTTCTCTATCGCAAGGAAATCGTCGGGCGTCAACAATTGGAGCTCTCGAATGGAATCAGGAGCCTTGAGCAGCAAAGTGAGGCAATAGTTCTCCAGTGCGAACGAAGGTCTGAAGATGGGTGACAAGGCGTCGTCCGCAACCGGCATTCCTGCCTTGATCCTTGACCTGTACCGCGTCATCTCGGCAGCCAGTGTTCTCTCGTCTATTCTAACCAGGCGAGCAAGTTTCTGCAAGTAGTAGGCTCGCTCGATCCCGTCTGCTAGCTCTCCGATCAGGGGCAGCAACTGGTGAACCAGCTCAGACTTCCCTTGAGCGGAGTCAAGGTCCTTATCGGCGGCGGCTACCTGGAAGTAGTAGTCCATCAGCGGCAAGGCCTGCTCCACCAGCTGCACCCATTGTTTGGGATCCTCTCTGATCACATCATCGGGGTCCCGTCCGCTGGGCATGGTGATGACCTTGATATTGGCGTCAACATACCTCTTCAGCCATATGTGCTGGTAGGCCTCCCTGACCTCAGGGCTCTGACGGTGCTCCACGCCGTAGTGCCTCTTGACCACCTCGAGGCCCCTCAGGCTCGCCTGCTCTCCAGCGGCGTCGGCGTCCATAGCCAGAGTAAAGCTCTTGGTGAGCCTCCTCAAGGCTCGGACTTGATTCTCGGTCAGAGCGGTGCCCATGGAGGCAACGACATTGTTGAATCCGTGCTGATGAGCCATCAGCACGTCCATGTATCCCTCCACGATGATGGCTGTGGCTTGTTCGCGGATGGCCCCTTTGGACACATGCATCCCGTAGAGCATGCTTCTCTTGTCGAAAAGGGGGGTCTGAGCAGTGTTCACGTATTTCGGCAAGGAATCATCCAAGGCGCGTCCACCGAACCCCACGACACCGCCCCTGTCATCACAGATAGGAAAGACCAAGCGGCGCCGGAAACGGTCATAGTATCCACCGCTCTCCCGCTCTACGGTCAAACCGGCGGCAAACACATCGGCTTCCTGATACCCCTTCGTCGTCAGGTGATGGTTCAGAGCCTCCCAATCGGACAGAGCATAGCCTAACTGGAAAGTCCTCCATATTTCTTCCGACATCTGCCGTCCAGCCAGGTATTCTCGCGCTACTTGTCCTTCAGGGGAATGGACGACAAGATGGTGGAAGTATTGAGCGGCCGCGGAGTTGATCTCACGGAGTAACCTGTGCCGCTCGTCCTCTGCCTTCTGCACCTCCGTCCGCGGAGCTAGAGGTATCCCCGCTCGCTGAGCCAACAAGCGCAACGCCTCGGAGAACTCCAGGTTCTCCTTCTTCATCAGAAAGGTGAAGACATCTCCACCGATGGCGCAAGCCCCAAAGCAATGCCATCTCTGACCGTCAGGAAAGACCACAAACGATGGCGTGGTGTCGGCATGGAAAGGACACAGCGCCTTGTGGTTCCGGCCCGCTTTCTGCAACGGGACATAGCCGGAGATGAACTCCACGATTTCTATTCTGTCCTTGATCTCGTCAATGACACTCATTGCTCGGCGGGAGCTGCTACTTGGCGTGGTCGACGGCCCTGGTCTCGCGGATGACGGTCACCTTGATCTGTCCTGGATACTGAAGGTTCTCCTCCACTTTCCGCGCCACGTCCTTGGACAGGCGCAAGATGCCCAGATCGTCAATCTGCTCAGGCTTGACCACGATCCTTATCTCGCGGCCAGCCTGTATCGCGTAACACTCGCTGATGCCCTGGAACGAACTAGCTACCTCCTCCAAGGCTTTGATCCGCTTGACATAGGTCTCCAGGCTCTCTCGACGCGCTCCCGGGCGCGCTCCCGATATCGCGTCTGCTGCGGACACGAGCACAGCCACCACACTCTGGGCTTCCTCCTCATGGTGGTGGGAGCTGATGATGTTGACAAGAGTCGGCGACTTGCCGTGGCGCCTGGCGATGTCACCACCAATCAAGGCGTGTGGGCCCTCTACCTCGTGATCAACGGCCTTGCCGATGTCGTGCAGCAACCCTCCCTCTTTGGCCAGCTGGGCATCGGCGCCCAGCTCGGCAGCCATCATGCCTGCCAGGTGAGCAGTCTGCATGGAGTGCTCCAACTGGTTCTGACCGTAGCTAGTCCTGTACTTCAGCCTTCCTAGCAGCTTGATCAGTTCCGGGTGCATGTCTGCCACCCCCACTTCGAACACCGCCCGCTCCCCCTCCTCCTGGATGATTGCCTCCACCTCTCGCCTGGATTTCGCCACCACTTGCTCAATCCGGCCCGGATGGATGCGCCCATCCATGATGAGCTTGGTGAGTGCCAGGCGAGCGATCTCGCGCCTCACCGGGTTGAAACTCGAGATGGTCACTGCTTCCGGTGTATCATCAACGATCAAATCCACGCCTGCGGCGTTTTCCAGAGCCCTGATGTTGCGGCCACCACGTCCGATGATACGCCCCTTCAATTCATCGGTGGGCAGTTCCACCGTGGACACGGTCACCTCTGCCACTTCGTCAGAGGCATAACGCTGAATGGCCTCGCTGATGATCTTCCGAGCCTTGCGATCAGCCGTCTCTCTGGCCTCCTGCTCAACCTCGCGTATTACCCGCGCCATATCCTGACGACTTTCCTCCTCCACCGCCTGCAAAAGGAGTTCCTTTGCCTCATCCCTACTCATGGAGGACACGGCCTCTAGCTCCTCGGTTCGACTGCGCTTGAGCTCCTTGAGATCATCCTCCATCCGCTTCAGCCTGGCCTCTTGAGCACCAACGTTCCTCTCTCGTTTCTCAAGGGGTTCCACGCGACGTTCCAGGCTCTCCTGCCTCTGCTGCAACCGCTCCTCCTGACTGCCCACCCGCCTGCGCCTCCGTTTCAACTCTTCCTCGCCTTCGCGCAGGATGTTCAGTCTCTCATCTTTGGCCTCCAGCAACATCTCCTTCTGCTTCGTCTCCGCTTCGGCCAAGATCCTATCTGCCTGGCCCTGAGCCGCCTTGACCCTCGACGTAGCCAGGTACTGCCTCACCACGTAACCCAGTGAGAAGCCGACGAAGGCGGCTGCCAGAAATCCCAATACGACCATAACAGGTTCCATCCGTCAATATACTCCTTTCCAATGCTCTACGCACAACGCAGCTAGCTGCGCTCTGCTCCTTCCTCCCGTCTCTGGTGAAGGAGATGCAATATCGTTTCTCTTATCACCTCATGGGCAAAACCTCGTCCCCTGAGGAAGCTGTACATCTTGTGGCGAAAGACTTCGTCATCGAGGTGAGCATACCTATGACCCCGTTTCAGTGCAGCCCGACGAGCACTCTTCTCCTCGTCTACCTCGCGCAAGGCCTCTGCTATCAGTTCGTTACCAATCCCCTTCTGTCGCAACTCCTGGCGCAAAAGCCGGCGGCCTCGCGGTCTGAAGGTCTCGCGGTTCTCCACCCAGTACTGCACAAACGCCAGGTCATCCAGCAAACCCACTGCGCTCAACCGCTCCAGAACCTGCTCATGGGCCTGCTCGGGCACCCTCTTTTCTCTCAGGTAGCGCCTCACCTCGCCGGTGCTGCGAGGGCGATAAGCCAGGTACTTCAACGTTCTGTCATAAGCGGTCTGGACGGAGTCCCGCATCTGCAGTTCCTCGATCTCCTCATCGGAGAGACTATCTCCTCGCCTCAGTGAAGGTGCCACCATTGTGCCGACGCTGAAGGTGTACTCGCCGTCGAGATAGACGTTGACGCGGTCCCTTTTCCTCTTCTGCGGCCTGATGTCCGTGATCTCCCCCGCCACCTGAAGCACTCCCCAACAAAAATGGCTGTGGCACACAGCCACAGCCAGACATATGGATAAGTACTGCCTACCCAAGAATCAAAGGAGGATTCTCTTGCGGCCGGTGGCTTCCGCCTGCCGGCCTATCCCTCAACACCCAGTTTCCGAAGCACTCGTATGTGCGGCGAGTTCCGACGCCCTCGATTCAACTATGGAACCGTTCCCAATCCTTGCTTGTAGTGTCATCAAAGGCCTGGGCACAAAGGAGTCGCCGCCCACTTCGCGTTTTCCTCTTCCAAGATTAATCGCTGAGGGAAAGGAGCTCTCCTCCCTCCATCACGAAAGCCAGTAAATCCGTAGCTATGGTTCTGTGCGGTGTCTGGGTACTCTAACCCTCTGCCTCACTCGATGGCTCTTCTGAACTCGCCGCCGACTGAGGATCTTCCTTGTCACTCCTTTCGGCTGGTTCGCTCACCCACCAGGTCGCCGAAGGCAGGCCGGCCTGTTCGCGAACCTTGTCACTGATTTCCTGTGCAACTAGGGGGTTCTCCCGCAAGAAGGCTTTGGCGTTCTCACGGCCCTGTCCCAACCTCGTGTCACCGTAGGAGAAGTAGGCTCCCCTCTTGTCGAGGAATCCCATGTCCACAGCGACGTCAATGAGATCACCCTCACGGGAGATGCCTTCATCGTACATGATGTCGAACTCCGCCCACTTGAAGGGCGGGGCGACCTTGTTCTTCTTCACCCGAACCTTCGTCCGGTTGCCAATCACCTCGGTTCCGGACTTGATGGACTGTATCCGCCGAATATCCAGGCGCACCGAGGAGTAGAACTTCAAGGCCCGTCCACCAGGAGTCGTCTCCGGGTTGCCGAAGACCACTCCCACCTTCATTCTCAACTGATTGGTGAAGATCACGGCGGTCTTGGAACGCTTGATGGCCCCCGTCAGCTTCCGCAGGGCCTGCGACATCAGCCGTGCCTGCAACGCCACATGGTGGTCACCCATCTCTCCCTCGATCTCAGCCCTGGGGACCAGCGCCGCCACTGAGTCGAGGACTACTACATCCAGCGCTCCGCTACGCACCAGAGCCTCGGTGATCTCCAGTGCCTGCTCTGCGGTGTCCGGCTGAGAGATGAGCAACTCCTCAATGTCCACTCCGCACTTGGCGGCGTACGTGGGATCGAGGACGTGTTCCACATCTATGAAGGCTGCTATGCCTCCGTCGCGCTGGGCCTCGGCGATAATGTGCTGGCAAAGAGTGGTCTTGCCCGACCCCTCGGGGCCGAATACCTCGGCCACCCTTCCGCGAGGAATGCCGCCCACGCCCAGCGCAATGTCCAGGCCCATGGACCCGGTCGGTATGACCTGCACATCCATACCCGGGGCCGCTCCCAGTTTCATCACAGCCCCATCACCATACCGCTTCGTTATCTGTGAGAGAGTTATCTCTAGGGCTTTCTCCCGACCCTTCTTCTCCGCCATCGATACTCCTCCCGGGTTCACCCCCTATTCACTTAGTCTACAATAAAACATAACAAAAGGCAAACACATTAGCACTCATGTTCTATTATAGCACAGAAGGTCACAGTCTGCAAATTGTGATATACTCAAAGTCGAAGCAGGATGATGAACGAGATTGGACACTTCATCCCTGGCCAAACGAGAGAACAGGAAATCCCACTGAAGCGGTATCTGCAACCCTTGCCCGCAAACGTGGTGTCACATTACGTCGCCGCCTGCACCAGTCCGGGAGATTTCGTCCTGGACCCCCTGGCGCAGACAGGAACTCTGCTGGTTGAGGCTGCAACTCAGGGAAGAAACGGTATCGCCACCAGCTTCAATCCTGTCAACAGTCTGTTGGTGCGCGGACTACTGACCCTCCCCTCACCCCAGGAGATCGATTCGGCGACCACGCAACTCGGAGACAGTCTGAAGAGAGGCGTGCCTCTACGAGAGCACATCCAACAGCTATACGCCAGCACTTGTGCCCGCTGTTTGCAGCCCGCCACCCCTGAGTATTTCCTGTGGGATGGTGAAGATGACAGGCCGGTGGAGAAGTACTGTCACTGTCCCCACTGTGGCGCCGACGGCCGGTTCCCTGTCGAGGGCGCTGATCTGGAGGTACTAGACAGCATAGAAAGGCAAGGGGTTCATTACTGGTACCTACTGGAGAGACTTGCCCAGCCTCATGAGCCAGAACGGAAGCTGGCCGAGGAACTCCTAGACCTCTACACGCCCCGGAATCTGTCCGCCCTGACAGACCTCTCTATGAAGATAGAGACCCTCTTCGCCGATTCGCCGTCGCAGGCTGCGCTTCAGCTAATCCTCGTGCACTGTCTGGATACCTGCAGCAAACTTGGCGCCTCCCCTCTCCCGAGGCCCACAGCGCTCCGTCTCCATCCGCAAAGCAGGTTTGTGGAACGGAACGTGTGGCATGCCTTCGAGGAGGCTTACCAGCAAGTGCGCCGCCTATCACCCCCTCCTGAGGTGACTGTCAGCTCCGACCTTGAACACCTTGTCAGCGAAGGGTCGGGAAACGGAATTGTAATGAACAAGCCCCTGCGCCAGGTGGCTGCCGCGCTACCTCCGGCCAGTGTGAGCCTGGTCATCGCCGCACCCGCCCCGTATTATCGCCCCTTTTGGACTCTCTCCTACCTCTGGAGCGGGTGGCTCTGGGGACGGGAGAAAGCAGCACTTCTGAAGCCCCTGCTCAGGCGGAAGACGATGGGGTGGTCTTGGTACCGTAAGAGACTGTGTGCGGCCCTGAAAACTGTCCACCGGCCTCTGCGCCGCCAAGGTAGAATGGTCTTCATCCTCGAGCGCGCCGACCTTACTCACATCACAAACCTGATTCTGGCCGCAGTAGGCGCGGCATTCAAACTAGACAGGATCTTGTATCAGCCGGAGGACATCCATCCCGTGAAGCGGCCGACGCGGGGCGCGGCGGGGGCATATCGTCTCACCTTCACCAGAGATGACAGGGCTGGCCAACAACCGGAGGAGCTATCCCCCCCCGATCCCCTCGCGGCCGCACTGCAAGAGGCAGCGCTGAGGGCAGCCAGGGAACTGTTGACAGAGCGAGGCGAGGCCCTCCATTTCAGCTGGCTCCACAGCGTCATCTATCAGCGATGGAGCCGCGATGACTTGCTGGGACAAGCTCTGGCACTGGAAGAGGAAGTAGCGGTGGCCGATTTCCTCGAGGAACACCTGGGAGTCGGCTTGCAGGAAGGGCTGATGAAGGGAGTGCTGGAACTGCTACC
>JAUWYD010000060.1 GCA_030616025.1 Chloroflexota bacterium | reverse complement strand
TCCGGAAGATCCCGACTTGCTTTGACGATCTCCAGGGGACCTTGTAGAGAATGCAGGGGCGATTGCCTCCAGAGCACGCGCGGTGCGGGGCGTACTCTGATAGTGAGTGCTTGGCCCGCAGGTTGACTTGACGTGATTGCAGAAATATGCTATAATAGAGATGGTTTTCCGCAAGCATGTTAGTTCTTAACTCCCCATAGTTGCCATGGATGAATCCTCTTTACCTTTATGCCCCCTTGTTGACATGGCGCCTGCCAGGGTATGACGTCATGATTCGACTTCGGGGTCGAAGTACCAGTTGAACTTCTGAGTCGATTGTAGTTGGAAATCGGACCCTACTTACTCTTTGGAACCAAGAAGAGAGAGGAAGATGATGAGCACAAATGACGACGCCACCAAGAATGTGGCGCAGCCCGAGTCCAGGCCTCCTGATAGACTCAATATCGCCGAACTAGAGATGATGACTCTCGATGAACTGCGGGAGATGGCTACGGAGCAGGGCATCTCCGGCATCAGTCGTTTGAAGAAACAAGACCTCATTTTTCGCCTTTTGAGAGCGAAGGCTGAGGAACAGGGCCACATCTTTGGCGGGGGGGTCCTGGAGATCGTTCAAGAGGGCATAGGTTTCTTGCGCTCGGATCATCTTCTGCCTGGGCCGGAGGATGTGTACGTGTCTCAGTCACAGATTCGTCGCTTCGCGCTGCGGACTGGTGATACGGTGATAGGACAGGTACGCCCTCCGAAGGATTCAGAGAAGTACTTCGGTCTTCTACGAGTGGAGGCCGTGAATGGGCTTGATCCCGAGGCAGCCAAACGACGCCCTGTGTTCGAGAGTCTCACCCCCATCTTTCCCACGGAACTCATCGATTTGGAGACTTCCTCCAAGATCCTCACTACCCGGCTGATGAACCTCCTAGCTCCCATTGGTCGCGGACAGCGCGGGTTGATCGTGTCCCCTCCCAAAGCGGGGAAGACTACCGTTCTGAAACAGATTGCCAATGGGATCACTGCCAACCATAGGGATGTCCACCTGATGGTCGCCCTCGTCGGTGAGAGGCCGGAAGAGGTAACCGACATGGATCGCTCGGTGGAAGCCGAGGTCTACGGCTCCACGTTCGACGACCCAGTCCAAAGCCACACCAGGGTTGCAGAGATGTGTCTCGCTCGGGCTAAGCGCTTGGTGGAAGGCGGTCGTGACGTGGCGATTCTGCTGGACAGCATCACACGTCTGTCCAGAGCTTATAATCTTACCGTACCTCCCAGTGGGCGCACGCTTTCTGGAGGCCTGGATCCCGCGGCCTTGTATCCTCCCAAGAGATTCTTCGGCGCCGCCCGCAATATCGAGGAAGGGGGCAGTCTGACCATCATCGCTACCTGCCTGATAGATACCGGCAGCCGGATGGATGATATGATCTACGAGGAGTTCAAGGGTACCGGAAACATGGAACTACACCTCAGCAGGCGGCTAGCCGAGCGGCGTATCTTCCCGGCCTTCGACATCGACCGTTCGGGAACCCGCCGCGAGGAGTTGCTGCTTAGTGAGGAAGTCCTTAGCAAGGTCTGGATTATTCGGAGCATGATAGATCAGATGGGAGGCGGTACGGAAGCGGTTAAGCCGCTGCTGGGCTATTTGGGCAAGACGAAAAGCAACAAGGAGTTCATCCAGACACTCAACAAAGAACTCCTCTGAGAGGAAGTGCGCTGCACTGGGTGACCACATGCTCGAGTTCTCCACCGAACGTAGGTTTCCACAGGTCCGATCCGCGATAGTCGTTTGGTTCAGAGGCGATGACCTCATCCTCTCACGATTCGCTTCTCATCTTGCCATTATGTTCGTAGTGGCTCTTGTCCTCCTCAGCGGTGGCTATGGAGTCGAGGATCTACGAAGGGGCGAGGGTTTTAGCCTGCGCGTTGCTCCTCCGGAGGAGGTCACGTTTGTCTCCTGGGGCACCGGCGGACAGGAGAACCCGGGTTTTCTTACGAGAGGAGTGGCGCCAATAACCATCATTCCGGAAAGGGGGCGCCAGGGAGTCATCGTCTATGTTGTCCAGTCTGGAGATAATGTCTCTAGAATCGCTCAGAGTTTCGGCCTCCAACCGGAAACAATCTTGTGGTCCAACCCGGAGTTGGAAACCTGGCCTGATTACATCGTAGTGGGCCAAGAGCTGCTTATCCTACCCCTGGATGGAGCATACCACGAAGTGAAGGCGGGCGATACTCTACAGAGTGTTGCTGAGCGCTACAGCGTTGAGCCGTCGGTCATCGTCGAGAGCGAGCTTAATGACTTAGCCGAACCCTACGAATTGCAGGTAGACCAGAGGCTAGTCATACCTGGCGGCACGAGACCCTTGGTGCCGCGATATGTGCAAGCCACCGCGCCCCCTCCGCCCGATGCTCCTCAGGGCAGCGGCAACTTCATGTGGCCTGCCAGTGGGTACCTGACCCAGAGTTACTGGCTGGGACACCAAGCCATTGACATAGGTGGGGGCACCGGCACGCCCATCTACGCCGCTGACTCCGGCTACGTAGCATTCACAGGGTGGATGGGGGGCTACGGCAATTACATCATCGTCAATCACGGCAATGGCTTCGAAACCCTATATGCCCATCTGAGCGAGATTCGGGTCATAGCAGGGCAGGGGGTGCAGCGAGGGCAGGTCATAGGCTTGATGGGCAGCACGGGCCGATCTACGGGCCCCCATCTCCATTTTGAGATTCGACAGGGTGGTGTGAAGCGCAACCCGGTGGGGTTCTTGCCCCGCGGATAGGTCTCCAGAGATTTCCTAGGCTTCTTGTCGAGTGCTTGCAGGGCCGGGGAGTGAAAAAAGCCAGGTTCTTCGTCGGCACCTCGGGTTGGAGCTATGACCATTGGCGTGGCTTCTTCTACCCCGTCGACATGCCTCCTCGCCGGTGGTTTGCTCACTATTATCGTCACTTCTCCACCGTCGAGATCAACTACACCTTCTATCGACTGCCTGCGGAGAAGACCTTCGTGCGTTGGCGAGAAGAGAGCCCCGCGCAGCTCGTTTATGCCCTGAAAGCCCCTCGTACTATCACTCATTTCAGGAAACTGCGCCGCACCGAAGGAACTCTTGACAGATTCCTTGAGCGGGCCAGGCTGCTGGGAAGCAAGCTCGGCCCTGTCCTCTGTCAACTACCGCCCCACTTGCGTTTCGAAGCGGAACGCCTTGCTGAATTCCTGGATTTGCTGCCCGGCGATCTCCAACACGCCATTGAGTTTCGTGACCAGAGTTGGCACCGTGATGAAGTCTTCGAACTGTTGCGCGAAAAGGGGGTGACCTTTTGCCACATCAGCCTCCCCGGCTTGCCTTGTCCGTTTGTCATCACAGGCCCCTTCGTGTATATGAGAATGCATGGTGTTGGCGTCAAGTACTGTGGGACGTATGACGGAGAACAGTTGCGGCACTTGGCGAGGCGTTCAAGTCGCCTATTGGAACAGAGGTATGACACCTACGTCTATATCAACAACGACGCTGAGGCCTACGCTGTGGAGAACGCCTGGGGGTTGGGACAACTGGTGACGACTTGGTGAGGAGAGACGATGCGCAAAGAAGCTATGTTGTACACGAAGCTGGATAAAGGGCTTGTACGTTGCGCTCTATGCGCCCATCGATGCACGGTCAAGCCCGAGCGGCTCGGAATCTGCGGAGTGCGCCAGAACGTGGAAGGCACTCTCTACACGCTGGTCTATGGGCAGGCCATCGCCGTGCACGTGGATCCCATCGAGAAGAAGCCTATATACAATTTCCTGCCCGGCACGCGAAGTTTCTCCATAGCCACCGTGGGTTGCAACTTCCGCTGCGTCTTCTGCCAGAACGCGGACATCTCTCAGGCTCCCAGAGAGAGGTCGTCTCCGCCAGCCGAGGACTTTCCTCCTGACCAGGTTGTGGCTGCGGCCAAGAGGTATGCATGTGATAGTATCGCGTACACCTACACAGAGCCGACCGTGTTCTTCGAATATGCCTACGATGCGGCGAAGCTGGCTCACCAGGAGGGCATCAAGAACATCTTCGTCACCAATGGTTATATGACGCTTGAGGCGCTGGAGGAGATCAATCCCTATCTGGATGCGGCGAACGTTGACTTGAAGAGCTTCAGCGATGCATTCTATCGCCGAGTGTGCGGTGCCAGGTTGCGACCAGTATTGGAAACCATCGAGGCTATGCACCAACGAGGCGTATGGGTCGAAGTAACGACTTTGCTGATTCCGGGGCTCAACGATAGCGACGATGAGCTGAGAGGGATCGCTCAGTTCATCCATGAGGTAGACCCGGACATCCCGTGGCACATCTCCCGTTTCACCCCACGCCACAAGATGCGCGACAAGCCAAGCACTCCGATCGAGAGGATACACCGCGCAGCTGAGATCGGGCGGGGGCAGGGACTCAGGTACGTATATGTCGGAAACGTGCCCGGGGATCTTCACGAAAACACCTTGTGCCCTTCTTGTGGAGCGGTGGTCATCGGCAGAATCGGCTATGACACCACTTTGCATCTGGAGGGCGATAGATGTGCTTCTTGCGGTCAAGAACTGGCTGTTGTCCGCAGGTAGCAAGGAGGGACCGTGAGTGTTTGACAAAGATGAACTGAGGGAGCTAGTCAACTACCGAGATGATGAGAATCTCATCTGCAGCTTCTATTATCCGCTGGAGAAAGGCGAACCAACTGAGGAAGGCGCCACCATCAGGTTGAAGAACCTGATCAACGAAGTTCAGGCAGCCAGGGGAGACTGGACGAGCGTCCAGGTCAAATCGGTGGCCGACGATTTGGCTCGCATCGAACGGCTGGTGATGGAGGAGAGAGTCCTGACCAAAGGCGGCCTTGCCGTTTTCGCCTGTTCCGCGGTGGACCTGTGGAAAGTGTATCACCTGCCTGACAAGGCGGGTCCTCTGTTAGCTGTGGATCATGCTACACGGATGAGACCTATGATTGAGCTGCTCAATCGCTACAAACAGTATTGCACAGTCTTGGTGGGAAAGGGAAGAGCTCGCATCTTCCTAGTCAACCCGGCTGGTGTGGAGGAACGATCCGACATCTTTGGCGCGGTGCCAGGTCGGCATGATCAGGGAGGGTGGGCTCAGGCCCGCTATCAGCGTCACCACGACGATCGTGTGATGCACCATTTGAAGGAGACTGCGGACGAGACCTTTTCTCTCCTTCAGGAGGAGGACTTCCGTCGGCTTTTCGTTGCTGGTACGGAAGAACTAGTGAGCGAATTCGTCGAGTATCTCCACTCCTATCTCAGAGATAGGCTGGCAGGTACTTTCCCGATGGAGATGGTCAGCTCTCCGAAAGAGGTGCAGGAGCAGACTCTGACCTTTGCCAGCGAACTCAGGGAGGCTTTCGATAGTGACGCTATCGAGAAGCTGCGGGGAGAGGTTCACACTGGCAACCTTGGTGCTGCAGGACTGGAGGATACCGTCCATGTCCTGCAGCAAGGTCAGGTGCTTATGCTGTTGGTCAACGAGGACTTCAGTGCACCAGGCCAGCGTTGCACGAGTTGTGGCTCACTCTGTCTGATAGATCCCTGTCCATTCTGCGGAGCCAGGACGGAGCCCCTGGAAGACATGGTTGAGAACGTTGTGAGCCAAGCCTTTATGCAGAACTGTGAAATCAGGTTCGTGGGAGGTTCAAACAAGGAGAGGCTTGCTGAACTGGGCAGCATTGGCGCTCTTCTGAGGTTCGTGGGTTAGACCGAGTCTGACCCTTTTCCGGCTCCTCCACCGAAGGTGGCCCCATCTCCCGCCGCAGACGGCTCACCTCTTGAGAGGTGAATCGGTTGTAGTCGCTGCCAGGCAGCCTGACCGGCCGGAGGATGTTTGTTTTCACCCGCTTGCGGACCGTATCGGGGTGGACGCCAAACATCGCAGCCACTTGGCTCACACCCTAGAGTTCCATCTCTTCCCCTGTCACCAGGTATCTTGTCGCCGATGTAACAAGGCGGAAGAGATACCTGTATTGTTCCCCAGTCGTTCCGGTGCGGGACGGAGCTGACTCGCACGATTGGAACGGAAAGCTTCTCCGATAGTACGGTGCGAGGCCAAGAAGATCACTGTGGGTCTTCCTGTGCCCTCATTGTTGCTCCGCCTCACCTGGAATAGCTGCGAGATGCAGGAGCCAGGATTCGACTGCGTCGTGCTTGCCACAATCCCAAACTGAAGGTGATACGAAGCGGTTTGTGGCTTATCTGGATTCAATCGATATTATGCAGGACAGTACCCAACCTGTCAATCCTCTGAGGCGGGGATGGCGTTTCTGGTGCTGGGCAGAGGCGACTGGATGCGTGGCTCCATCTCGGCACTTGACTAGGGAGTTGCTGTGGGAACCTCGATGGACTCCGTGGTAGGTGTCGGTGTAAGAGTCTCGGTGGGTGACGCCGTAGAAGTTGGCGTGGCAGTCTCTGTGGGCGTGGGTGAGACAGTGGAAGCCGGAGCGGGGGTCTGAGTAGCGGCGGGAGTGGGTGTATCGGTCGGCTGAGGTGCCAGGGTGGCAGTAGGAGTGTCGGAGGGCCGTGGGGTACTGATGGGAGTGGCCGTCGGTAACCGAGTGCTAGTGGGCAATGGAGTGGAGGTGAGCGTGGGAGGGATGTTATTCACGATCACCTGCACCCTGGCCTCGATGCTGTACCCTCTCTTGTCAAAGGCCACTACTCGCAGCGAGTGGA
>JAUWYD010000151.1 GCA_030616025.1 Chloroflexota bacterium | reverse complement strand
GCCGAAAGAAGCGATCCACGATGGCGATCTTGGCCTCGTACTCAGCCGTCTCGGCCCAGTATCCCACGAAGACCCTGTGGTTGATGCGGGAGGGTATGTAGCTTCCCGTCCCGTAGGCGGCGAGGACCGTCTCCGTGGGATCAGTCTCTCTTCCCAGCCACTCTATGGCCTCGATCTCCGCCCGTTCATGGAAGAAGGGATATGGGTGCTGCGACGCAGTTGCCGCAAGGCTAGCCATGATATATAGATTGGAGGGCACCGTGATGACTAGCACTAGGTAGACAATGAAGTTCCTCATGCTCTGCCGCGAATAGGCCTTTCGCCTCACTGTCATGAGCTTCCTTATGGCCTTTGATCTCTCCAAGCGGGGCAGATAATAGGTGTATAGGCCTGTGGTCGCCAGCACACTTAGCGGGATGTGTACCCCTTCCACCATTCGTCTCTGCTGCTTCAAGGGAGCATAAATCAGCACCGCCACCACCGCCACCCATATCAGAGGCAGCATGCTTTTCTCGTCTGCTTTCCGCACGAGCCGGACCATACTTGGCACAGCCAGGATCAGTAGGGGGCCATACCCGAGCAAATAGTGGACAGGGTGGGGGGAAGGGCTTCCGGATTGGGCTGCCCAGGCGCCGAAAGCTCGATTTGTGGAGAAGACGTACAGGTAGTAGGCAAAGGGAGGGAGCGCAATCAATCCCAGGAGGATCGTGCCCGCAGCTTCGTAGGTCGGGAAACGCCGCTCTTGCGCCAACTTCAACAGCAGCCAAATCCCGAGGGTGCCCGCCACGATCAGCATGTTGTAGGGATGGACGATACCCATCATGAGGCCTGCTGCGCCGGCCAAGGCCATATACTTGAGCCGCCGTGTCCTGTAGAAGAGCAGGGCCAGAATGAAGATTACCAGTAGTAGATTGGCCCCCACAGCAAAGTGGGGGAAGGTGAGGACCGTGAAAAAGATGTGTGCCTCAGGCATCTTGAAGTCTATCAGGTCGAAGCCGAGGATAGTGAACCGGCCTGTCAGGAGGACTATCCAGCCAAACCCTGCTGAGAAGCACACCAGGAGGTAGCAGACCACCCGCTGGGCTTGGTCCTTCAGGAAGAAGGTGATGAAGAGGTATGAGGACAGCAGCAGCAGGAATCCAAAGGCTACCCTGGATAGGTGCCACATCCAAATCACCGGCATACCTGTCACGGCACATACCCAGCCCAAGACTAGGAAGAAGCCTCCGACGAAGGCTCCCTCATGGTCCTCAGACGTGAACGGTATCTGATAGAATAGGTTGCCTTCGGCGCCTTGCCTCATCTTCGCCAAATAGCCGTGGGAGTCCCCGAAGTTCATTACCACGCCACTGAATTCCATATCGGCTGGAGCTGACGCATAGCCCAAAATGTAGGGCACGCTCGTCACGGCGACAGTCAAACTAGCTATGAGAACGACGATCCACCTTTCCCTGCAGGCCAATTCGCGCTCCTGTGACCAGTGACGAAGAAGTAGCCGGATTTCGGAATCCTAATGTGGGCTTGCACTCTCAGGTTCAATGACAGGCTTGCCTGTTGCTCCACCTGTACCAAGGACTTTACGGTATGTATACGCCCAAAGCAAACCGACCATCACCGGCAGCGCCAAGAAAGCCACGTCTCGGTAGCTGATCAGCCAGACGCATAGAGCGTACGCGTATATGAAGACAAGTGACAACTTCGCTATCCGCTTTTCTCGTGCGGTCAGCTTGGGTATCCACGCCGCTATCTGAAGGATGGGGAGAAGTAGCAGTATCTGGTCAGTCGACCAGCCGAAAGGCGCGGTGGGCAAGCCAACTAACAAGGAGAGGCTGGCGACAGTCGCCAGACTGAGGTCCCGACCTCGCAGTGGGATGAGAATCAAGAAGCTAGTCAGGCAGATCACAGCTGGCCACGCGCCTATGTCGAAGTTGGCAAGCAGCTTCAAGAAGCCTCGGACGGTGGGAGTAATGTAGGCGGTAGCTCCCAGGGGAGAGGCTGGGACGTCAAAGAGGGAGAGGTAGGCTTCTCCCCACTGAGGGAACAGCCAGCTAGCCAGCAATACCAGGAATGTCAAGCAGACTGAGAAGCCGATGATGATTCGCCAGCGCCTCTGCAAGAGGCCAATCAAAAGAACAGTAGGAAGGAGCAAATAGGCCAGGTGGGGTTTCACTGTGACCAGCACAAGTGCGGCGCCAGCGAGAAGGTCTCTATGTGCCAGGGCGAGGGTAAGAAGACTAGCGCAGCCGACGAGAACCAGTGTGTTTACTTGCCCTTCGAGAAGCGCGTGGAGTGATCTGGAGAACAGAAACGCTGCGAGCAGAGCCAAGCCTATTTGAGCAAGGCCTCTTCTCTGACTGACAACGTCCCACATAAGCAGGGCACTCATGCCGATCAGCAGAGGATTGACCACGAACCAGAGAGCGGCTCCCTGGCGGAATGACAGTGCGCCTAGGGGCAGCATTATGAGGTGAAGCCAGGGAGGGTTCCAAGAGTACACGGGTTCGTCACCCTGCCAGCCTTGCGCTCGTTCGAGAGCCAACAGGGCCTCTTGGTCGTATGGGTTCTCTTCGTGGGCGAGAAGGTTGGCTGCCGCCCAGTACCCCAGGAAGTCTGTGGCCTCGTATACCCGGGTCGGTGATCTCAGCAGAAAGATGTAGAGCGTCGCCACCGTGATGATCACCAGGGCGATCAGGAAGACGGCGGAGGCCCGCCCGGGAAGGGCCTTGGGGCCTTGATGCATTCTCATTCTCTCCCGCTCCGACCCTCAGAATGGCCAGTGATCGGGTGCAGAAAGAGGGCGATACACGCATGGATAGTGGGTCCCTTGTGCCTTTGGTCCCAAGTCATGAAAGCCGAAGCGGGGGTGAGGACGGAGGAGTAGGAGACGGCCTCAGGCGGCCGAGTAGGGATCGCCGCTCTCAGCTGTTCGGCTGTTGCTAGTTGAGGCATCGCATTACCTCGCTTCGAGTAAGGCATGATTTGAATGGAAACCTTCGCCCAGATGCGTCAACATGACCCCCAGGGTCAGCCACCGGCCGATATTCAGCTGCCTCTGGTGAGAGAGGCGTGTCATCTCACTAGGCCACCCAACCCCACATGGCGAACTGCCCGCTCAGATACAGCAGCAGCGCCACGGAAGGATAGAGCAGAAATCGCTGAACCCGGGGCTTCCTTCCCCAGTGACCCCAAATCATGAACGCTGGGAATAGGACCAGAACGTATCGAGACATGCTCACCAATGGTTGCAGGTTTGTCCTTCTGAGCAGGAGGACGAACATGGTGACGGCCATATAGATGCCATACTCCATCGACAGCTTCCGAAGTGATACGACAGTCATAGCGAAGAACAGGCAGGTCATGCCCAAGTTGAGTGCGTTGATGAAGGTCCCCTGGGCCGACCATATCTTCTGGCAGGTGGCGATGATGTTATCCCAGGGCCACACGAACTGGGCGTAGAGTTGCATTTGATAGGTGTTCAGCAGCGGTGCTGAGCCAATGACAAGATGCTGGTAGGCCAGGAACATGGCGGCCCCGACAGGGATAAGGATCAGGCCCAGCAAATTGGGGCGCAGTTTGGTTAGGCTGAACTCCCTGTCTCGGAGATACATGTAGAGTAGGGGAGCCAGCAGCACTAAGCCCTGCAACCTGGTCAGCGAGGACAGGAAGCCGAAAGACCCTGCCAGCCACCACCGCTTGCTTTGGGCGTAGTGAAAGCTGGCCAGGGTTAGGAGTAGGAAGAGTGATTCAGTATATGCAGCCAGGAAGAAGAAGGCGGTAGGGAAGATCGCCAGGTAGGTCACGCTTCGCCGTGCCGCGGCTTTGCCAAGCTGTGTCCCTGTGAGCCTGTACATGTAGAATAGGGCGCCGATGTAAGCCAGGTTGGAGATGAGCAGCGCCGCCAGCAGGTAATTGCCGAGAAGGGCCTTGCCGAGGATCCGGATCAGAAGTGGATACAGGGGAAAATACACTGTACTCCCATCGTCAGGGGCGTAACCTTGGCTGGCGATTCTAAGAAACCAGAGGGTGTCGAAACGTTGCCAGACTCCCAGGAACAGTTCCGCCGGGCCACCACTAATCGGTTCCATACCCTGATAGGGACGCAACACTTCGTTGGGGCTGGTGGGTGCATGAGTTGTTGCGAGAACGAGGGCGGCCCACAGGGAGATGAGAATCCTCATCGCCACAAAGAGCAGCATTGCATATCTGAGAGCAGGGTCTGAGACAGCCTTCTTAGCCCGTGCTCTTACGGACCGCGCAATCTGGGTTGCCCCTGCCTTCATGAGGATCAAGACCAACCTCTCTACAGGTTGACGCGATAGATGGCCACGGAAGGATTGCTGTATGCTGGTTCCAGATACGCGACCCTCGACGGGTCAAAGCGTCCTAT
>JAUWYD010000215.1 GCA_030616025.1 Chloroflexota bacterium | reverse complement strand
TCCGTGGGCACGGCGAGGAACTTGAAAAGGACAAGCCCTCCGATGCCCAGCAACCCGAGGAAAAGCGACGCCGTGAGTACCAGAGCAATCACCATAAACAGCCTGCTGCTTCTCATCCCCGTTCCGCTTTCCATCTTGTCTTTACACCTCCTCATTCGTATTGTCTGTCGTCTTCCACCGCCAAGCGAGAGAACCACTTGGACCCGCCGCTGTTACTGCCTCTCCATTGTGAAGAGATCCTCGTACCGGCTAAAATCTCGGAGTAGTTCTTCAACCACATCTGGTTCCATCCAGTTTGTCACCAGCCGTGTATCAGCTTGGGCGGGTTCTTCGAAGCCCTCTTGTGACCCGTTCTCGCTGAAGGTCAAGACCAAGATTTCCTGGTTCACCTCAACCTGAAAGGCCTCGTTCAAGAAGCGCAATGTGAAGACCGCGTCTGCCCACACGCGCACCTCAAAACCACCTGGCCCGTACTCGGTCTTTGTGCCACTGGTGACAATCACAGAATTCCCCCAAGGATCAGTGACGTCAAGCCGAATTCCTTGGCGCGGGAAACAGCCCGCGATCGCTTTCACGCCATCACTTCGTGGCCGACGCTCGACGGTCATACCCCACTTCGCCTGGGGCTGCCCGGGGCTCGGTGCAGGTGCCGGCGGAGGCGCCGGCTCAGGCTCAGGTACTGGCGCTGGCTCAGGCGATGGGAGCGCCGGGGCCGGGGCAGGCGGCACGACCGGCACTCCAGCGCGCACGAAACGAGACATGGCCGCCACAGAAGCTACCGTTTGCCCCCGAGTGCCGTGTGGACCATCGTACCAGGCAGCTGGATCGCTGCGGCTTGATAGGATCCAAGGACATACTGCGAACAGGTACTCCGGCAACCGACCGCCGTGCGAGAGCATTCCATCCCTGAACCAAGCGAACATCGCCACATGATGTGCCTGATGCAGGAAGTCAGTCACCTTGGGGTAGCGGCGATCACTGAGATCACCATACTTCCACCCCCCGTCACCACAGATGAAGGGCGGGACGTAGCCCAACTCGTCCACGAATACCCTGGCGTAGGCCAGGAATCCCAAAACGCAATCATAGTCTTCGCTGATATCCTGGCCGGACTGCTGGCCCTCCCTGCGCCAGCGATTCACGTCCTCTATCGACCCTGCGAACTCCCACTCTGGATGCTGGACAGGGAGCGCTCGTTGGTTGATATCATCGTACGGATAGCGGGCCGGACGGTTTCTCCCATAGTTGTGAGAACAGAACCAGGCGTGCCGGAAGATATGTTGTAGGCCTTGGCTCTTCGCCTCTTCGACAACTGTTCTCAAATCCTCAATCCGATTCACCTGTAGCCCAGGGTGAGCATCGGCCTCGACCAGAGCCTCGGCTTGAGTCAGCCAGCGCGAGGCAAATACCTCCATGTCTGGCCGGCCTGTCCTCCACTCCTCAGCCTGCTCGGGAGCATTGTACACTTGGACATAGGCTGGAATGTCCATCTCTAGCATCAGCCTCGCGTCCTTGACGAAGTCATGATCCTCATCAACCAAACACCGCGGCCTGACAACTGGCATAATAGCCTTTTGCCAGTAGGCTGACACCGCCCTTCGCAGTTGTGTCTCATCTTCCGGTGCCAGCAACACCCATTTTAGATTCAGTTCCTCTGCCCGCGCTGCATCTGCCGCGATGGCCTCCTCCGAGAAGTCCAGTCCAGCGTGGATCCCCAAACCGTTGTCGGCAGGTGGACGAGGCCAATCTGAATATCCCGTTCTCTGTTCTGGCCACGTGTCTACTGGTACCCTGTCCGCTCCCACAATCTGGATATCTGTGTAGTAATGCGTCAGGATGTCCACGTAGGTAGCGCCTTGCTCTGCCATCGCCACCGCGCCACGTTTGCACATTCCAACGCCGTGCCCATGCATGGACGGATACGGTCTGGTACACGGAACACTCCTGCAATAAGGCAAAACTCGCACCCATACATCTTCACTGTTGCGTGTGTGCCCATCACAATGGGCGAAGTAAAAGGCCTGGATCACCTCATCGCCATGCAAGGCTACTACACTTGCAGTTTCTTGGACTGCCAGATCGGTGCTTGGGTGAGTCTCTGGCGACCAGACCTGGCAATGAGTCGTGGTACAGACATCAGCACCTTGCGCACTGTGCCTCGGCTTGGCCACTGCGTATGCCGCATAGCAGCGACCAGCCACGGCTTGAGCTTTCAGAGCCTCAGCCGGGGCGTCGTCACCCATCTCTCGTGGCAGCACGCCCCTCAAGTACACCTCAAGCCTCATCACCCTGACGTCGCCGTCGGTCATCAGGACTCTTATCTCATCAGGCACGTGTACTCGCAGGGGTCGCTTCACCTTTGCCAGGGCCTTCAGCGCGGCAACGGACTGGGGCAGGCGAGGTTCTCCATGAGGCCTATACCAACTGTGGCGGACGAAGAAGTTGTCGTCCTCAGCCGCAAGCAACCAGAAGGCATTGTTGAAGAAGTAATATGGCACCTCCCCATTCATTACCATTCGGCACATGGAGGCATGACGTTCGGCGTGCAGCGCTTCGTTGATGGCGGGAGAACGTGGATCGTCGGCATCACCCAGCCGCACCCCATTCTCGCAGCCAATCATTGGAAGTCGCCGCCCAGTATGCTGACGGACTATCTCGTCGTACCATTCGAACATGTGGAAGCCTGTGTGATCTTCACAACCCGGAGGGCGCTGGTAGGGTCGCGCACATCGCCACCGGGCGCTTCCTCCCTTCCCGTAGGTCAGGGGCTTGTTGAAGGCATAATTGTGGATGCCAATGGCCATTCTGTCGTACAGATACTTCTTTCCGCGCTGGTTAATAATGGCCAACATAGACTTCAAAAAGGAGGTGTCCCAGTAGTCGCCGCCGGGGCTCAGGGGAGTGAGGACCGGAATGATCCCCTTCACCGCGTGCATCGTTTCCAAGCACGGCATCAGGAAATCCATGAATCGGGCAGGTAGGCGTTCGGGATTCCACTCCGCCCACTCAACTCTCAGATTCGGTTCGTTGAACACATGAACGTAGTGCACCCCGAGCGACGCGTAATGCTGACATGCCCGGCGCAAACCAGCTTGGTCGATGAAGGTGACAAATCGCGTATAGATGCGGACGATGGGCTCGATGTTGTGCTCGATGAGCCCTCGAAGGAACCATCCCGGAATCGGCTGTACTCCATCGGAGAGAACCAGGAGCCAACTGGCTCCCATCGCCTTCAACTCCGGCATGAAGATGTCGAAGTAGCGCTGCTCATAGTGCCACTGGTCTGGAAACCAGTGAAACCCTATGCCGGTGTCTCCTTTCGGTCTAGGATAGTCAAGCAGATTCACGATCACCCTCCTGTGGGGCCTTACTTGCGCCCTGTGCGCGCTACGGAATCAGCAACTGCTGTCCGAGGGCCAGGATCCCTTCAAGGTCCACCTCATTCAGCGCGGCAATCTCATCCACGGTAGTGTCGTACCGTATGGCAATACTCCACAGATTATCCCCAGGGCTGACCGAATGTGTGCG
>JAUWYD010000356.1 GCA_030616025.1 Chloroflexota bacterium | reverse complement strand
GGTGACGTCAAAGGCGCTGACTGCTAGGGTGTGTCTGGTTGGCTGCAAAGCGCCGCACTCACCAGACGCTCCTTCGAGAGCGAGGGTCCTTCGTCGCCTCGGGGGCCAACTAGAGTTATTGAGATATTGTATCCCTCCAAGCGTTCGCCAGGCAAACCGGACAGAATCAAATAGTCAATCTCCTCCTGCCCGGCGTCCCATTCGCTGGTGGGCCGCGCCTGGCTGCTGAGCAGGACCTTGTTCACGCTTGTCACTGCTCTTCCAGCGTCATCTTCCAGGACTACTCGTACGGTGTAGTCAGTTGTGGCCTGTTCCTCTACTTTCCACCGCAAGACAATTGATGCGTGAGGCGCGGATGAGGAACCACGCTCGCATGCGATTCCGGTGAGCCTGAGTCCCTTCTCAAGAACCACGTCCAGTGGTGTAAACTGCGAGGGCATGGAGAAGGTGACGTCTTCTGTCAGCTGGTAGACCAACACGTCAAGCCCGTCACGTTGGATGGTTTCCAATCGATGGCTGTGCCGATCAAACAGGAATGGGATCAGCCCTTTCGAGTCGGCATACAGGTCATACCACGGCTGAGTCAGGTTGTCCTCGGTCCTAATGAGCACTAGAGCCCGCTCTTTTCCCCGACAGATTTCAGTAAGCTCCTGGGCTGCAATGCTCTCGTCAAGACGGACATAGTGGTGAGGTGCCTGTCCCTGATAGAGGAAGTCTATCACAAAGTAAGCCATTCGTTGCTGTCCTTCGGGACCAAGGGGAATGATCCAGATCGACTGGGGTTCGTCGAGTTCGTTCATCACCGATGCGATCTCCATAAAGCGTGGGTCGAAGGCCTTTACCAGCTCAATCTCCTCGACCTTGGGAGAGAAATAGTCACGATAGGTGAAGAAACCCATGAGAGCGAAACTGACAGCCAGCAGGCCAGCGAACGCCGAGCTCAACTTGATAGAAGCTTCCTCCCCTCTCAACCACTGCCACGCCTTCTCAACTCCCAAGGCAGGGAAGACATACGCCACCGGCAAGGCGCCTATCGCCCGGAGGAAATGTGGCAACTCTGGGAAGGTCAGGACGGCCGGGAGAAGCATCACGGAAAACCACGCGAGAGCGAACAGATACGGTGTCTCCCTGTTGCGACGGATGCTGAGCATTAGACCGATGATGAAGAACGAGAGGGTAAGGAGATCGAAGGCGGGTCGACCCGCTGGATCGTGTCTGGTGTTGGGGTCGGCCACAAAGCCAAACATGCCAAGTTGCCGAAGAGTATTCTCTCCCAGGACGACTGGCAATGGCTCATCGTGTGACACCCCAAGGACGGAGACTCCTGACCTGGCGAGGAAGCTTCGAGGGTTAGTCAAGAAGTGCAAGCCCAGCGGCGCGACAACCAGCAGAGCAGCCAAACCAAACACCGAGAACGCTTTTGCCAGGGGTAGGGAAGAGAAGAGTGTTTGGCGGAGATGAGGTCCCGTTTTCCAGTTTCTCCATAGTGCGTGAGCGAGGAATGGCAGCACGGCGATAGGGAGAAAGCGTGCTGGAGTGTAGGTGTACATCGTGAGGCCGAAAAGAAGGCCGCCGGCGGCGAACCAGAGGACCGTCAGGGATGGCCGAGACGCGCTTGTCCGGCGGGTGTGGGTCAGCTCATTCCAGCCCCGCCACAAGAAGTAGAAGGACAAGGAGGCTACGAGTGGCAAGAGGATGCCGCGAAAACCCAGCCGGCTGAAATTGAGGTGCCAGTACGACGTTGCCAACCAGAGGCTGGTCAGGCAGGCCACGAGGCGTGCCCTGTGACGGGTGGACACGAGCAGTTCTTTGACCAGAAGATAGGTGACGGGGATAGTAGCGGTTCCGACGATGGCTGCGACGATACGGATGGCGAGCGGGTTTCTGCCCAGCAACGCTACTGAGACGGCAACCAGGTAGATGAACAAGGGCTCCCGCGTCCCATAGAAGATGGAAATGTTGCCATCCAGCAAGCGCAGCGCTTCAAGGCCGTTGGCTGCTTCATCGCGCCACAGGCCTATGG
>JAUWYD010000007.1 GCA_030616025.1 Chloroflexota bacterium | reverse complement strand
TGAGAGTGAAACGTCCCACCCGGGACGGATCTCTACGCGCTTGGGGTGCAACAGGTGGCAGAAACCAACGCGCTCGTGCGCGAGTTGATGAAGAAGGGCTACACGCGCAAGAAGTCGCAGGCGATGCGGGCCGCGCTTGAGGCCGAGGGGCGGTATAGGCCCGCCGCGAAGAACTGCAAGAAGTACGGGGTCTCGGAGGGTTACCTTCGGGACCTTATGTATTCACACAAGCATCTCGATTGGCAGTTGGAGTTGAGGAGGCGTCTGGTCCGGGATAAGCCCACGGTGGACCAACTGGACGAGCAGTATGTGATAAAGGGCCTGATGGAGCTGACGGGCCACACGATCCAGGACACGGCGAGGCTCGGGGCGTTGAACTCGTTGGCGAAGATCTTAGGCATGTTCGCTCCGCAGGAGATGGTATTGAGGGTGGAGGACTTGAAGCGGCTCGAGGACATGGGGATCACCAGGGAGGAGGTCTGGGCCGAGGTTGAGGAGATCTTGACAGAAGCCCGGTTGAAGAGTTCAGGGCAACCCGAATGAGAGTAGATGGCGACCAGTACGCTTGAACTACTACTCAAGGAGAAGGGTCTGGATCGCCAGGCTGCGCAGGTCGTGGTCCGCGAGGCGATCGACCGGATAGAGGGCCGCAGGCCTTGGGATCTGAACGAGTTCGGGTGGCTGAACCAGAACACGCTTTATGGCGACGGGCACGTTTACAAGCCGAATAACGCGGCGCCCATAGACATGTTGCCTCTGCCTGACGACTGGGGGCAGGCGGGCTTTCACAACAGCGTGGCCCGCTTGCGCGCTGCCGTGGGTGGTAGGGGAAGCGGCAAGACTGCGACGGGCATCCAGGAGGCGCTCCGGCTCGTGCAGGAGCGGCCCGGGTGGCCGGGGGGGATCGTTTCCCCCAACGTGCCGCACTGGAACCGGTCGACCTGGCCGGAGATCGAGCGGTGGACGCCTTGGGACCGGGTCGTTCAGCATCATCAGACGCAGAAGTGGATCGAGTTCGACAACGGGACGAAGGTTTATTATGGCGGAATTGACGACCCTGATTCCTGGCGTGGCCCGAACCTCAACTGGCTGTGGTTCGATGAAGCCGCTCGCAAGAGAACAGATAGAGACTGGCTTATACTTCTCGCGACTGTTCGTGTTGGGCCTGATCCCCGGGCGTTTGTTACGACTACTCCTCGAGGGATGCGGCACTGGGTCAAGAGCTTCTTCGCCGACAAGAAACTGCCCGTGGAAGCCAGGGCCTGGTTAGAATCTGCGGGCCTCATGGAGGACGGCCAGCTCATCGAGTGGTTCTGGCTGGACCTGCAAGAGAACCTCGACAACTTGGACCCGCTCTTCTACGCGACGCTCCTGACCGCCTACACGGGGGCGTTCAAGGACCAGGAGGTGGGCGGGCTCTTCGTGGAGGAGGGAGGCACCCTGGGCAATAGGGACTGGTTCGCCATAGTTCCCTCGGCCCCCGCCGATGCCAAGCGGGTACGGTTCTGGGACCTGGCCGCGACCGAGAAGAAGGCGATCGGGGAGGATCCGGATTATACGGTCGGCGGGAAGGTGGCCTTTCACGAGGGCCTCTACTTCATAGAACACATCACCAGGGGCCAGATAGACGCGCACGCGATAGAAAGCGAGATGATGACGATCACCTACGCCGATGGCATCGGTGTCAAAGTGGGCATCGAGCAGGAGCCCGGAGCTGCCGGGAAGATCCTGGTGGCCCATTATCAGGATTTGCTTCGAGGCTTCGTCTGCGAAGGGCTCCGGAGCACCGGGGACAAAGTCACGCGGGCCATGGCCTGGCTCGGACAGGCCAAGGCCGGGAACGTGAAACTGGTGGCCGGCCATTGGAACGAGGAGTTTCTGCTCGAGGTGGACAACTTCCCGGTGGGGAGGCACGACGACCAGATCGACGCAGTTTCGGGCGCGGTGGCTCTCTTGGGAGGCATCGGACCGCCCGCGGCCAGCGAGGAGCTCGAAATAGATCCGGAGATCTACCAGGCGGAGGTGGTGAGGACGAAATGGCTTTAATGGACAGACTCAGGAACAGGCTGGTCGACCTGTTTGGTGGAATAACCAAAGAGGAACTTAAGGTCTTCGAAAAAGAGGCCGACCAGCGAGTCAACGAGGCCATCGATTTTGCCTCCTCGGGCGATGACGAGCCGACCTATTACGGTTATCGCGGTTACGGCCAAGCGTTGCGCGACCTGCTGGCGGGGCGCCATAAAGCGGCGCTCGAGGCCTCCTGGGAGATGTACATCACCAACCCCCTGGCGAAACGCTTGCTGGAGCTCAAGCGTGACTTCATCGTCGGCGAGGGGATCACCTTCCAGGCGGAGGACGACAGCGTCCAGGAAGTCCTCGAGAGCTTCTGGAACGACCCCGTCAACCGGCTCGACAGTTGGGTGTTCCAGATGGCTTTGGAGTTGGGTCTGTGGGGGGAACAGATCTACCCCGTGTTCGTCAGGACCGGGGAGGACGTGGGCTGGGGCGACAACCGGGTGCGCTGCGGCGTGATCGACCCCCTGCGCGTGCGCAAGGTCGTGACCGACCCCGAGAACGTCAGGATCAAGACCGAGGTTCACGTCGTGGGCCCCGGGAACCGCACCATCAAGTACGGTATCGTCCGGGCCTCCGGCGAGGGGAAAGACAGGGGCAAGCTGGTCGTTCCCGAGAACTTCGATGGAAAGGCTTGCTTCTATTTCAGCGTCAACTCCTTGTCCAACTCGACGAGGGGCATTCCTGATCTACTCGCCCAGAGCGACTGGCTGAAGCAGTACGACCAATACCTGTTCAACGTTCTCGAGCGCGAGGCCTTCATAAAATACTTCGTGTGGGACCTGCTCATGAAGGGCGCGACGAAGGAGCAGATACGGGCGAGGTTGAAAGAGGTGAAGATGCCCAGGCCGGGCAGCGTCCTCGGGCACAACGAGAACGAAGAATGGAAGCCCATATCCCCCGATCTCCACCAGGCCGGGTCGCAGATCGCGGGCAGGCAGATCCTGACGCACATAGTCGGGACCTTCGGCTTCCCGGAGCATTGGTTCGGCCGGGGCGAGGCCGCGACCAGGGCCACCGCCAAGGAGATGGGCGAGCCGGTGATCAAGAGCCTCACCTCGCGCCAGCGTTACTTCCGGGAGATGCTCCGCGACATGCTGAAGTTCGTGATCGACCAGGCGATCATCGCGGGCAAGGTGAAGGAAGAGGTCGAGCGGAAGTTCGTCTTGAATATGCCCGATGTCTCGGTTCGCGACACGGGCACCGCGGCCACCGCGCTCTTGCAGGCCTCCCAAGCGCTCGTGTTGGCTACCCAGCAGAGGTACGTCACGCAGGAGAAGGCCGTGGAAATCTTCGGCCAGATCTCGGCCCAGTTGGGGGTAGAGATAGACGTGAAAAAGACGGTGGAAGATCTGCCGAAGCGCGATGAGGATTACGGCGGCGACGGACACGGAAAGCTCGAGGAGGCTTTGGAGCTGATGGGGACGAAAGCGAATCCGAGGGAGAGAGGCTTTGACTAATTTCAGGTTGGCATGTCAGATCGCCGATCCTTACCAGGAACTCCTGGAGGGGATCGGCCACATGAGGGTCGCCGCCCGGATAATGATGGAGGGCGACCAGGCCTTGCGCCTTCAGGCCGGGTTGGTCCAGGGGCATGCCGACGAGTTGGACGCGGTTTGGAACGTCATGGAAGCGAACAGGAAGGCTAGGGAGGGAGGGGCCGTTGACTAGACAGATCGAGCCGGACGAGGGGCTCTTGATCTATATATATAAGGACGGACCCGAGGAACTGTTCGACAGAATCGTCATCTTCCTGATGATGACTGCCATCACCGGTTTCCTGCTCGTCGTGGGCCTCGCGCAGCGGCTGGGTTCATGACTGATCGGTTACGGGTCACCGGGCAGGAGATCGATAGTCTGGCGGAATACCGCGCGTTCGTAGAGGACCTCTTGAAGCGGGTCGCTCGAAGGGACGCGGCAGTGATCCGCGGCGTCATCGAGTTGCTCCACGAAGCGCGGATGCGCATCGCCGCAGATCTGATGCTTGCTGAGGGCTGGGAGCTCCACCGGCTCCGGGACCTCCAATATCTCGTGGAGCGGTGGCTCCGGCGGTTCCAGGAGGAGTTCGTCCGAAGCCTAACAGCGGCGGAGAGGGTCGCCTACGAAGAGGCGGGGCTTGCGGTCGAGGAGCCGCTGGCCCGCATGCGATACAGGGTGCCTTTCGCCGATCTCTCCCCCTATCAGTTGATGATCATGCAGGGCTTTTCCGCCGATTTGATCGGGGGCCTCGTGGGTGACGCCCTGAACCGGATCAACAGCGCCCTGGCCTTGGGAATTCTGGGTGAGAGGACGCCGTTCCAGATCATGCAGGAGATAACCAAGATCCTCGGAGAGGAGGGGCTGGAGGCCCTGGGCGGCATCGCGGTCCGGGCCGAGAAGATCGCCCGGACGGAGCTGTCGAGGATAGCCAGTATGGCGACCTTCGAGCGGCAGAAGGATGCCGCCAAGCACATCCCCGGCCTGATGAAGGAATGGAGGTCGGTGCTTCTGCCCGGTCGGACACGGGATCATCACTGGAGCGCTCATGGGCAGCGGGTTCCGGTTCTCGAGCCCTTCATCGTCATGGGCGAGAAGATGATGCACCCACACGACCCCGCGGGGAGTCCTGCGAACGTGATCAACTGCATGTGCAGTTCTGACCTCTATCATCCGTCATGGCAGATAAGCATTCGGGGGGAACAGCTCCCCGAGCATATCGGTATTCTTAGGGGGTGATTATGGAAAAAAAGTTCATTCTCGGCGAGGAATTGATGGACTGGCTCAAGGCTGAGGGGCTCCCCATCGATGAGTGTCGGCGCGTCATCATCGACATCACGGTGGGAGCGCCCGTGGTGATCTACGTGGAGAAGTACGGCACCGACGCTATGCTAGAGCTCCTTCCGCCGGACGTCAAGGCCGCGCAGATCGTAGTTACCGGAGGTGATTAGAATGCCTTACGCATCTATGAAGGATGTCAACCCGGCCATCTTAGGCATCAAACCGCCCGTGACGCTCGCCCAGGCCAACCACATCGCGCGGATGGCCGACGCGATCAAGCGTAAGGGTGGAGCCGAGAGCCCCTGGGCGGTAGCGATCGCCCAGTTCAAGGACATTTATGTGAAAACGGACGGGGGATGGAAGAGGAAGGGGCGCACGTCAGAGCTGCATCTCTTTCACGGAGGGCGCATCCTCGAGGCCGTCGAGGGCACCGAGGGCAAGGAATGGGACGTTGTCCTCATCGAGGCGGGCGAGGAGAAGAACAAGAAGTTCTATTGGGAGCCGGAGATCCTCGAGAGGGACTGCCACATGTTCGAGGGGTGTAAGTCCTACGATGCCCACCTCAGCGACGCGGATTTCCCGCGTCGTGCCCGGCGTCCCACGCTGGACATCCTCGGCATCATCAAGAGTCCGAGGTGGGATCCATCGGTAGGTAAGTTAGGGGCCGTCGTAGCGACCTATCACGTCGTTGAGGAAGCGTTCAGGACGAAGATGCTGGCGCTCCGTGAGCGCGGGCTGCTGGACTCGATAGGCTTGTCCGTCGACACCTGGACGAGCGCGATCGACAAAGCTGTGGGAGGCAAGGTTCTGAAGGCCATCACCGCGATCAAAGAGGCCGTTTCCGTGGACGTGGTGGGGGACCCGGCTGCGGGGGGACGCTTTGAACGTATGGTTGCCGCTACTACACATATCAGGGAGGTAATGGACATGAAGCTCAGCAAAGAGGAGTTGGAGGCCCTCATCAACGAGAGGGTAGAGGCAGCCTTAGAGGCGGCCAAAAAGCCCGAGGGGGATGGTGAGGATCCGCCGACCCGGGCTAAGGAAGGCGAGGATCCTCCTCCAAAGAAGAAAGGAGACGGAGAGGACGAGGTCAGCAAGGCCCTGGAAGAGACCAAGCGCGCCCTCGAGCAGGTCCAAATCCAGGCGTGCCAGACGTTGCTCGACACCAAACTCCAGGCCAGCAAGCTCCCCCAGCCCTTCCATCCGGTTGTTCGCAGCCACTTCGAGGGGCGTGTCTTCGAGTCCAAGGACCTGGATGAGGCTCTCAAGGCAACGCTGGAGGCTCTGGCCGAAGCCAGCAAGACGGGCGAGGTCAAGGGCGCGGGGTACGTGCTGAACGTCGGGCCGGACCCACTTCGGAAGCTGGAGATTGCCACTCACCGCCTGTTCGGGGCCGAGTTGGACGACGAGATGAAGAAGGACGCGGTGGAGGGTATCCCCCGGCTAACTGGGATCCGGGAGCTCTACCTGCTCCTCACCGGCGACTACGACATGAAGGGGATTTTCAACCCCGAGGGTGTCCGGGTGGCCGAGGCCAACGTCAACACCGGGACGGTGACGAGTCTCGTCAAGAACGCCCTTAACAAGGTGCTCTTGAAGGAGTTCAACGCGCTGGAGCCCTGGTGGAGACCGGTGATGACCGAGATGGACTTCACCAGCATGCAGGAGGTCACCCTCATCAAGACCGGCAGCATCGCCGACCTGCCGACGGTGCTGGAAGGCGCGGCCTACACCGAGCTTCAATTCGGTGACGTTGAGGAAGTCGCCGAGTGGGTGAAGAAGGGTGCCTACATTGGCGTTACTCTCGAGGCAATCGATCGAGACGACGTGCAGGGCATCCGACGTATCCCCCGGGAGCTGGGGCGGTCGGCCCGCAGGACCCTGTCCACCGCGGTCGCGGCGATGTTCACGGTGAACAGCGATGTCGGCCCCCTCATGGCCGACGGTATGTATCTGTTTGACGCGACCGTAACCACGGGGCACGGAAACCTGCTCACGACAGCGCTCTCCGCTGCGGAGTGGGAGGTCGTGGTGAGAGCGATGTTCAAGCAGACGGCCCCCGTCGGGGGGAACCGATTGGGGATGCGGGCAAGTATCATCCTTGTGCCCATCGACCTCGAGCAGACGGCCAGACGGATCTTCCGGCAGCCGTGGGAGCAGACCTCGCAGGCACATTACGAGACGTTGCTCGAGGGCGCGGCCAAGATCATCGCGGTTCCGGAGTGGCTCGATACCAACAACTGGGCGGCGGCGGTGGATCCCGCAGTCTGCGACGGCCTCTGCCTCGGCTATCGCTTCGGCAGGGAGCCCGAGCTCTTCACCGCGGACGACCCGAGTTCTGGGTCGATGTTCACCAACGACGAGTTGCGGATCAAGGTCCGCTTCTTCTGGGCGTTGGGAGTGGCCGATTACAGGCCCCTTCATAAGAGCAACGTCACTGGGGCGTAACCCTGATGGCGACAACTAAATAGGAGGAAACAACGATGGATGAGCGACTGGTTGCTATCGACTTCTATTTTGCAGCCATAGCCGATACGGACGGCGTGTGGAAGCTGGTCATTCCCTTCCAGCTCACGCTCGTGGACGTGGAGTACACGTTACACACGGTGACGGGGGACCCCACGGGGGCCAATATCGACATCCAGGACGACACGGTAGACGCCATCATCGCCATCGCCCTGGCAGCCTTCATCGCGGGTAGCGTCGCGGAGTGGAAGAGCAACCACATGGCGGGCGGCGAGGAAGACCCCGTCAATGTCGTGGCAGGCTCGGTCCTGGAGATCGACCTGAACCTCACTGGGGGCACCACACCGACGGCGGGCCTAAACGGGACGATCTGGGGTCTCGTAGGCGGCCTGAAGGCATAGAGGAGGGGGCGGCTTCTAGGTCGCCCCTTCTCAACTGAATAGGAGGATCAGATGAGCTTGCCAGATAAGGTCAGGAGGGCCTGTAGGGTCCTGGGCATCACCCAGAAGCAAGTGATGGCCTATACGGTCTATCCAGATCAGGTAGTCTTGATCGAGGGGCCGGTGGGCTTCAAGCGCTTCGTCTCCTTCGAGAGAATAGAGGAGTTTGAGGCTGGGGAGAAGGCCGAGGCCGCGGCTGCGAGGGCGGCCAAGAAGGAGGAAGCCAGGGCCAAGGCCGAGGCCAAGAAAGAGGCCAAGGCCAAGCGCGAGGCTAAGAGGGAAGCCAAAGGAGAGAAGAAATAATGTGCACTCCTGCGGCACATAAGCCTTTGACCGCCAGCGGGGTCGTGAAGCCATCGGGGGGTTCGTTGGTGGCTCTCCAGATCACGGGTGGCGACGATGCCGCCACCGTGACCCTCTACGACAACCCCGCTGCGGGGAGCGGGACGATTCTCGCCACGTTGAGCGTGGCGGCTCATGTCTCGGACGATTTCTGTCCCTGCCTTCCCTACGTCTTCGCCCAGGGGTGTTGGGCCGTCATCACGGGCACGACTCCCGACGTCGTCGTCGTCATCCTTTAAGGAGGGGCGCATGAACGGTCTGCAAGCCGGGATCGTCGCGGTCCTCTTCCTTGCAGTCCTCGGTTGCTATATCTTCCAGTTCAACCACGGCAGGCACGTCACGAAGGAGATTAGTGGACTGAAAGGTGAGTTTACCAAGTTCTGTCTCGATGTCGTGGACCGGCTCGCGAGGATTGAAACCGTACTTAAGATCGAGAGAAAGAAATGACTACGGCGCTATCGGTTTTCAACGCTCGGGTGGACATCAAGCTCGAGGGTGTCTCCGAAGGTGAATATCCCTCTGATTCTCGTGACGAGCAGATCGAGGCCGCCCTGGAGAGGTATAGCAAGGACCGGCCCAAAGAGAGTGCCGTCAAAGATCTGTCCGGCGATGGGGGCAAATATTACGAAATCAACGCGACGATCTTCACTGGATGGGTCGAGGGCTTCTCCCGTATTATTCTGCTAGAATATCCGGCCCCGACCATCGCCAGCGACGATCCGCCGACGCCCCTCGAGGACGAGGACTGGATCGACGACTACCGGGATGCCACCAAGCGTTACCTCTACCTTCCCAACCACACTCCGGGCAGCAGCGAGACGATGCGTATCACCTACACGCTCCCCTACGTCTTCGCCAACGAGGGCTCCGAGACCACCGACACCCCCGAGCAGGACTTCGATGCCATCTGCCACCTGGCGGCGGGCCTCTGCTGCCAGGCACTGGCTGTCAAATACGGGCAATCGATCGAGCCTACTATCGGGGTGGACGTGATCAACTACGCGCAAAAGTCCGACTTTTATGCGAGGAGGGCCAAGGAACTCATAGCCCTCTACGAGGAGCACCTGGGCATCGAGGAGGGGGTCGCCGCTGCGGGGGTCATCGCCGAGCTGGACGTCGAGACGACCTACCTCTTCCATGGAAGGAAGACCCGGTGATCGAGATCGAGATCGACATGCGGCAGGTGGTCGAGCTGGCCGAGAGGTATGGCCGTGCCCCCGCCGTCGTCCGCAAGGAGATCCTCAAAACGATGCACGCGGCGGTGGGGGTCATAAAACCCAACGTCAAGAGATTCACGCCAATCGGGGCTACCGGGGAGCTCCATCAGGGCGTCGAGGGTATCGTGACCGAGATCAGCGACGGAGTCGAGGGGAGGGTCACGGTCGTCGGGACGGCTGCCGGCTACGTGGAGCCCGTCGAGTTCGGATCCGTTCCCCACTGGCCCCCTGTCGAGCCGATTCGTCTTTGGGTCCGGCGGGTGAAGGGGACGCCACCTGAGGAGGTGCCAAGAGTGGCCTTCCTGGTCAGCAGGAAGATCGCTCGGGTAGGGACGCCCGCTCATCGGATGTTCGAGCAGGGCTGGGCCGAGTCCGAGCCGAAGGTGATGAGCATGTTCAACGTATTGTCATACAGGGTCGTGGAGGGAATAGAGAAGTGACCACGACCTATGAGACCCTGCGCGACCGCATATATGCCGTTCTCAACGGCGTCACCGATGTTGGGCGCGTGCACAAGCAGGAGAGATGGACCGTCACGAAAGAGGATTTCAAGACCAGCCATGTCGACACCATAGAGGAAGAGGAGCAGGTCAGGGCGTGGTGGATATCCCGCGTCGCGGTGACGCCCATCGTCAGGACCGGGCATAGCCAGCAGGAGGATTACTCTTTCGAGCTTCGGGCGTTCATGGGCCTTGAAGATTCGGCGGACACAGAGCAGACGTTCGACACTTTGCTGGATACGGTCAAGGATACCTTCAACGCGTTGCGCCCTAACCTGGGAATTCCGGCGACCGTCAGAGCCCAGGATCCCATAGCCATAGACAAGGCGATCAGGCACTCTATGGTCGGCGGAATCTTGTGTCATTATGCCGTGCTGAGACTGGATCTGGCGATATTTACCTAAAGGAGGAACGATGGCAGAGAAGAAAGGAGCGCCGGCCGAAGACAGAAAGGAGGAGGCAAAAGTGGCGAAGAAATACGAAGAGGGCACCGTCGTCAAGGGACCCGGGGACGCCATCTACGTCATCGGCGAGAAGGGGGAGAGGCGGGTCATCCCCGACGTGTTCACCTACGTGAAGCTCGGGATCGTCGGCACGGACATCACCCACCTGTCGAAGAAGGCGCTCGAGGAGATCCCGGAGGGCGAGCCCATTCCCGTGATCGAACCCCGGAAGAGGACCCAGAAGGCGACCGTGAGGCTCGCGGAGCTGGTCAGGAAGCTTGGGTGAAGGTTTTCCTGGTCTATCCCGGCCACAGCTTCTCGACGATAGATGTCGCTCGGGGCTGGCAGGGGGCGTTGAGGCGCGGGGGCTTCGACGCTCCGCATCTCAACCACCACAATAACATCGCCTTCTACCGTCACGCCTGCGCTAGCTGGGAGAAGATCAACCCCGAATACAAGTATGTGTTCGAGGACATCCTCTGGCTCACGGCCAACGACGTCATCGCGAAGGCGGTGGAGCTCCTGCCCATCGACCTCGTCGTCATCGTGACCGGGATGCTCATTCACCCCAAAGCCTACGATGGCCTGCGGAAGATCGGGCTGCCCCTGGCACTCATCCTCACCGAGAGCCCGTACTCGGATAAGACGCAGGGGGGCCTAGCCAAGATGGTCGACCTGGTCTTCACGAACGACAAGGCGAGCGTCGAGTATCTGAGCCAGTTCTGCCCGACCTACTATCTGCCCCACTCCTGGGACCCGGAGCGGCACTTTCCCCGGGAGGTCGAGGAAAGTTACCAACACGAGGTTTTCTTCCTCGGTACGCTGTACGATGTCCGTGAGAAGCTCTTCAAGGCGGTGGACTGGGAAGGCATCGATGCCCACATCGAAGGGACCAAGCTCAAGGAGTTGCCCGACCAGATGCAGATCGAGGGGGCCATGCCCAACGACGAGGTGATACTCCACTATTGCGGAAGCCGGATCGTGCTCAACCCTCACAAGGGTCGTGCCTTGATGGTCATGCCCCATAGCCTGGGGCCCCGGACCTATGAAGCAGCCGCCTGTGAGGCTTTCCAGCTCATCTCCAATAACCGGGCGGAGGTCCAGGAGGTGTTTGGTGATGTCCTGCCTGTCTTTGACGGCGCCCTAGAGCTACAGGAGCTGATTCATTACTTTCTGGGGCACGACAAAGAGAGGGAGGAGCGGGCTAGGCAAGCGCGCAAGCGTATCGCTAACTGCACCTTCGATCATCGATTGCGGGAAATCGTTCTACCAGCAGTGAAGGAGGAATTAGGATGGTAGTGGTCAACGTACATGGTATAGAAGCCAAGATCTACGTGGGTGCAGAAGAGCTCACGGAGGCGAACGCTTGGTCGCTGGCTCACAGCTCCGAGTTCGCCGAGATCGTGAGACACGGAGCCGGGGGTTACAAGGAGCGTCTTAAGGGGGTCATGGACTGGGTTGGCTCGATTACGGTCTGGTTCGACCAGGATTCAAAGACGCTCCAGGATATCGCGGTCGGCCTCGTCGAAACCATCTTGATGATCTACCCCAAGGGCGACGACCTGACCACCTTATACAAGGGCTCTTGCTGGTTCGACTTCGAGCATGGCTCGGATGTCGGCTCGGGCCAAGCCTTGACCTGCCCCTTCTTCGGGGACGGCCTGCTCTCGTTGGAGGGATTCGCGGTCTAACGGGGGGTGCCATGCACGAGCTCTCGTATCAGCTCATGGAAGAGGCTCTGCATCGAGTATCCCAACCCAAGGCGCTCGTTCTCGATGTCGGCAGCCTGAACATCAACGGATCCTTTCGGGGGCTCGTCGAAGGAAAGGGGTGGCGGTATGTGGGTATCGACCTCGTCTCCGGCCGGAACGTGGACGCCGTGGTCGAGCCTTATCAGTATCCCTTTCCTCGGTGTACCTTCGATGTCGTTATATCTGGCTGCACGATGGAACACGTCGGTAGGATTTGGGAGTGGGTCCCCGAGTTGGCCCGTATCCTGAAGCCTGGCGGCCTCCTCGCTATCGTGACCCACACAAACTTCTACGAACATCACTCTCCCGACTATTGGAGGCTAATGCCAGATGGTATGTGGTTCTTGTTCGACGAGACGGGGGAGCTCAAGCGGTACATGATCAAGGCCGAGGAGACGGACATAATCGGCTCGGCCCTCAAGAGAGGAGGATAGAGTGGGTGAGATCAAGAGAGTCAAGGTGACGTGTCCTCTGAAGGGGGAGTCCCACCTTGAGAAGTGGGTTGAGAGAAGGGAGCAGATCGGCATCTCGGTCTACCGGGAGCTCTCCGATCTCGGCAGTTACTTCGAGAGCGAGGAGGCCCTGAAGCGGATCTGTCAGATATACAGCGAGCAGATTCTCGACTGGAACCTCGAGGACGGTATGGGCAAGGCGTTGCCCAAGCCCTACCAAAACCCCGAGGCGTTCGAGAAGCTGGCCGAGGCTGACAGTGATTGTTTCCTTTGGGTCAGCACCGTAATTCAGATGTCGATCGACCAACTGGTCGAACCTGAAGAGGAAAAATCCTAAGGGCGCTCGCCTCGTTCATGGGCTTGGGGCCTGCGCCCGAGGAGCTTAAGTTAATAGATTGGGGGCGCCCGTATGGCCTGTTGCCGAGTAGGTTCACCTCCGAGGATTATCGGTGGCTGTCC
>JAUWYD010000274.1 GCA_030616025.1 Chloroflexota bacterium | reverse complement strand
GGATTATGACATTCGCCATGTCCTCGTGCGCCACGAGCAGTGTGCAGCCCACGCTGCCGATGGATATGCACGGGCCTCGGGAAGGGTGGGTGTAGCCATCGCCACGTCGGGGCCGGGAGCCACTAATCTGGTCACCGGCATCGCTACGGCGACGATGGATTCCTCGCCTATCGTCTGTATCACAGGCCAGACACCCACCCACTTCATCGGGTCTGACGCTTTTCAGGAAGCGGATATCACGGGGATCACTCTACCTATCACCAAGCACAACTACCTCGTGACAGACGTGCGCGACCTTGCCTACACGATCCACGAGGCCTTCTACATCGCTCGCACGGGTCGGCCCGGCCCCGTGTTGATCGACTTGCCCAAAGATGTCCAGCGGGCAGAGACGGATTTTGTGCCGCCAGAGGGGGAAGTCCGACTACCAGGCTACCGACCCGTCGGGCAGGGCGATCAGGAAAGTGTACGTCAAGCTGCTGACCTGATCAACGAGGCACAGCGGCCGGTGATCCTCGCGGGCCACGGTGTATTGATGTCGGGTGCCATGCAGACGCTGCAGGCCTTCGTCGAAAAGGCGGAGATTCCCGTCGCACTGACCTTACTGGGCAAGGGGGCATTCCCCGAATCCCATCCCTTGGCCCTGGGGATGATGGGCATGCACGGTGAGGCCTTCGTGAACCGGGCTATTCAGGAGGCGGACCTTCTTCTGGCTTTCGGTATGAGATTCGACGATCGTGTGACGGGGAGACTGGATCGGTATTCTCCCGCAGCCCGTAGAGTACACGTGGACCTGGATGCGGCCGAACTGAACAAGATCGTGCCCGTAGACGTCGCCATTCTCGGAGACCTGCGCCAAGTGCTGGAGCAACTCCTGCCCTTCGTGGAACAGGCCTCCCACCAGGAGTGGCTGGAGCAGGTTGACCACTGGCGGGACGAAACCAACAGCAGAGACATCGTGAATCGGCCACAAAACGGCCGTCTCGTCGCCCCGTATGTCATCCAGTCCCTCCGCGAAGAGACCCAGGGAGAGGCGATTGTCGTCACGGACGTTGGCCAGCACCAGATGTGGGCAGCCCTCTACTACCACATGGACCGACCCCATTCCCTGATCACATCTGGGGGACTGGGAACGATGGGCTTTGGCCTGCCAGCGGCCATCGGCGCCCAGATCGCCCAGCCCGGCAGAGAGGTCTGGGCCATCGTCGGTGACGGTGGTTTCCAGATGACAGTTCAAGAGCTAGGAACCTTGATCCAGGAGGAATTGCCCTTACGGATTGCTCTCTGCAACAACAGCTACTTGGGCATGGTGCGCCAGTGGCAGGAGATGTTCTACGACGGGCGCTATGAGTCGACCTACCTCGTCAACCCCGACTTCGTCCGCCTGGTGGAGGCTTATGGTATCCGTGGCTGGCGCGTGACGGACCCTGAGGACACTCGCGACGCCATCGCCGAGGCGCGAAGCCATCCTGGACCGGCCTTCATCGAGTTCCAGATAGTCCAGGAGGGAGACGATGGAAACGTCTACCCCATGGTTCCCCCTGGCGCTGCCCTAGACGAGATGATCCGGCGCCCTCACCCTGCCGTTGAGGGCGCATAACAGCAAGGAGTAACGAAGATGAACCGCACACTGATCGCTCTGGTTGAAGACAAGCCCGGTGTACTAACTCGGGTAGCCAGCCTCTTTCGACGGCGAGCCTTCAATATCCGAAGCCTGACCGTCGGCCGCACGGAGCAACGTGGTGTCTCTCGCATGACCATCGTCGTGGATACCGACCGCACTGACGTCGACAAGGTCGCTCAAAACCTCCTGAAGCTAGTCAACGTCATTCGGGTCGAGGACGTGACCGATGAACCGGCAGTGACGCGCAACCTGGCTCTCATCAAGGTGCAGGTGAACAGCGGGTCCCGGTCCGAGGTGATGCAGATCGTCGATACCTTCCGGGCCCGAGTGGTGGACGTGGGGCTGGACACGCTAATGATCGAGGTTACCGGGACGGATGAGAAGGTGGAGGGTCTGATCGAGGTGCTTCGAACCTTTGGCATCGCGGAAATGGTCCGCAGTGGTCGCATAGCGATGCTGCGTGGCAACAACGGAAATGGCAACAGACCGTAACACTATTCAAGGAGGACCGCAATGGCGAAAATCGATTTTGGAGGAACAGTTGAGGAGGTCGTCACGAGGGATGAGTTCCCGGTAGAGAAGGCACGCGAAGTTCTGGCTGACGAAGTTGTCGCAGTTCTTGGTTATGGCGTCCAGGGTCCGGCTCAGGCCCTGAACATGAGAGACAACAGTATCAACGTCATCGTGGGAGGGTCGCCGGACCGCAAGCGCTCCTGGGAGAAGGCGCTGAAGGACGGATGGGAGCCTGGTAAGACGCTCTTCCCTTTCGAGGAAGCTGCCGACAGAGGGACCATCATCCAGTACCTGGTTTCAGATGCCGCCCAGGTGATCTTGTGGCCCAGAATAGAGCCTCACTTGAAAGAGAGCGATGCCCTCTACTTCTCTCACGGGTTCTCGATCACCTATAGTGACCAGACGGGGGTAGTTCCTCCCAAGTTCGTGGATGTAATCCTGGTAGCGCCCAAAGGCTCGGGGACTAGCGTGAGGGCGAATTTTCTCGCCGGCAGCGGCATCAACAGCAGTTACGCCGTGTATCAGGACTACACGGGTCGCGCCACTGAGCGAGCCCTTGCCGTCGGCATTGCCATCGGTTCGGGCTATCTCTTCCCCACCACTTTCCAAAACGAGGTCTACAGCGACCTCACCGGAGAAAGGGGGATTTTGATGGGCGCGCTAGCTGGGGTAATGGAGGCGCAGTACAACGTGCTGCGCCAGAACGGGCATACGCCTAGTGAGGCCTTCAATGAGACCGTCGAGGAGTTGACTCAGAGCCTCATCCGGCTGGTCGCCCAGAACGGCATGGATTGGATGTACGCGAATACCAGCACGACGGCTCAGCGCGGTGCTCTCGACTGGCGCCA
>JAUWYD010000370.1 GCA_030616025.1 Chloroflexota bacterium | reverse complement strand
CGCCGTCAGATGGGACCCCCTCTCCATCAAGGAGCGCGTCTACGGGAGGATACACTTCCCAATGCAACCCTGCACACTCGCCGGCGCGAATCGCGTCCGGCTCCACAAAGAAGATGATCTCTTCCTCTTCTGGCGGAAGCGATAGCGTTGGCGAAGGCGTTGGCAACAGGCCGACTGTCACCACCAAGGTGGCGTCGGAGCCGACGTTGCCCTGGCTATCGGTGGCCCTGGCGCGTACAGTGTAGGTGCCAGGTTCCGTGGGGTTCCATTCCACCATCGCATCGGCCAGGCGGCCGCCGTCGGCGGAGGCGGTAGTCAAGGGAGTTTCGTCAACGAAGAACTCAATACTGGCCACGCCGTCCGCATCGGAGGCATGAGCTTGAACCGCGATGGGACCTAGTGGGTAAGAGGAGCCATCGAGGGGTTGATCCAACCAGGCCATTGGACCCGGTGACGCCGCGCCGCAGGCGGTCAACAGCAGAGCCACCAGCACTAAGCCGACATAGCGGATAACAGACTGTCTCACCCCGCACCTCCTCCTCTTCTTCACACACATTGGTCACTTACCGTACCAGCAGTCTGCTGCTCGTGTGGCGAGCACACGAACCGACGACCGTGGGCATAACCAAAAAGTAAACCATATTACTTCACACATCGCAACCTGGAACGGGAGGTGGCGGTGCCAGGCATCGCCAAGGTCAGCCTGTGCGCTCCAAAGCAACCACAACGCGACGGCCACGGCCGTGACGTCAGCCCGTGCTATGAGTGACAATCTACAAAGGCCAAACACTGCGTTGGCCCGGAGACGACACCGATGACCTGGATTCCCATGAAGGGAAGTGTCATCGGCAGCGGAACCCCGGTAAGAGGCTTCACGGCAGCTGCCGAGTATGAGGACTGGGGGTACTTCTTCCTCGGCGCTTCTGCGGCCGATGAGTGGTTGGACTACGGTGCCATCCTAGAAGAGATGCCGGAGAGCGTCCAATTCATCGAGTAGCTGGCAGCTGGGCAACGTCGTCGAGTCCATACCCTGCTCAAGCAAGCGGGTGTTGGTAGGCACACGGCATGCCGTGCCTACCTCTATCTGGTGGCTTTCCTGCCAGCTTCCGTCGTCTCCTAGAACGCGAGACCTCCTACGAACAGCCAATAGTAGATCAAGTACACGCCAGCCCCGACCAAGAACATCGCACTCAGCCGATGAACGTAGGGAGTCAGGGCTCGCAGCCACCTGGCCATCGCCCGTCTGGCCAGGGCCGCTCCGATGATCACCACGAAGATGACTACGCCCATCCCGAGCGCATAACCGATGAACTGCCCCAGGGAAGAGAGTAGGCCCCCGCTGACCAGAGCGCCTCCCACCACCGCCAGGAAGATCGGAAGGGTGCAGCTCAGCGAGGCCACAGCGTAGACGAGGCCAAACACGAAACTGTTGCCAAGGCTCCGCTGTGGGTCGACTGAAACCTGCTTGCCAGGGACGAAGCCCAAAGTCCGGCGCGTCACCAAGAGCCACACGCCCGCCCCAATCATCGCAACGCCCAAGAGCAGCCCGGCGTACGGAAAGGACGAAATGAGCCATCGGCCTCCAGCGGTGATGATAGCCCCCGTCGCCGCAAAGATCACAATGAAGCCCAAGGTCACAACGACAGCGACCAGCAATCCCCACAGCGCTCGGCGACTCGACGAGGCCTTCGATCCTTCACTTCTAACTTGATAGAAAGCATAGGAACTCAGCATCATGATCCCGCAGGGATTCACACTAGCCACCATTCCCGCGGCGAAGGCGTACCCCACCGGGAGCAGGAGGGCCAGATTGGCCACCGCGGTCTCTATACCGCCCTGAAAACTGATCAATAGCAGCAGCAGGCCCACGACCAAGAGCGCCGGGATTCCA
>JAUWYD010000238.1 GCA_030616025.1 Chloroflexota bacterium | reverse complement strand
TCTGGTGCCCACTACCAACCAGGTGTCAGCCTTGTTGGAAAGGCTGCACAGTGAAAGGTTTGTGGATCTGGAAGTGAGCGAGATACTGCTCAGGCATTACAAGACAGTGCCTGCTCGCTTGCGACCTGAGGATCGCATGGTCGCCCATACCGGATACCTGGTGTTCGGGCGGCCCCTGGCCCAGGAATGAGGTCTGCGAGCCAGATACGAATTGTGACCGACAGCAGTTGCGACCTGCCCAAGTCAGAGGTAGATCGCCTGGGCGTGATCGTCGTGCCTCTAGCCCTGAGCTTTGGGTCCGAGGTTTTTCTTGACGGTGACCTCACTCACGACGAGTACTGGGAGAGGACGAAGGGACCCTTCTGGCCCACAAGCTCTCAGCCGTCGGTGGGCACCTTCGAGGAAGCCTTTGCTCCGTTGGTGGAAGAGGACATTGAGGCAACCGTAGATGGGGTGACCTGCCACGCTAGAGACGACCGCGACACCATCTTTCGCCGATGAGCGCTGAGCGCGACAATCAAGGCTTTGTGTTGCTGATTAGGTCTAGCTTCTTCTTTCGAGGTAGTCGCCGGATCGCGGCCTCTTGCCGCCTCGCCTCTCCAGGTGTGGAGTGGTGTTGGTGGTACGCCAGGGTCACCGGCAGGCGGGCTCTCGTATACCTGCTCCCTCTTCCCGCCTGGTGAGCTCGAAGCCTGCGCTCCAGGTTCGCAGTCCAGCCGGTGTAAAGGGTCCCATCGGCGCATCTCAGGATGTAGGTATACGCCATTTCATTTGCTCTCGCGTTGATCCAGTTTCTTCCTGAGATCTCGGAACCGAGTGAGGCCGAACATCGAGCCAAAGGTCCTCATGCCTCGGAGCCCATCTAGCTCTGCCCTCGCTGCTTCCTCCTCTGGCGTTTCTCTGCCTGCGAGCCAACGGGTGCGCGTATCCATCAACTCCGTGAAGAGCTCTTCCCAGGTCTCGTCGTCCGCATCGGCGAGCCTGTGCTGGAGTTCTCTCAAGCTGTCGATGTAGAGGGCAATCCAGCGGGAGATGTTCTCTCGATTGGCGAGGCATATGCTTCGATTGTTGGCCGGATCCGCAGAAGAGAACTGAGTCGCTCGCCAGAAGGCTGGTCCCGGCAGCCGCTGCAGGTCTCTCCACGAAGGAGCCTGACTAGTGGTCATCAGCAAGGCTGTGGCAAGCATGAGTGGGAGGTGTTCGACCCCTGCTACCTGACCATCATGCTCAGTCACGTCGAGGAAGAAGGGTTCTGCCCCCAGCTCTCGAACCATGCTGGTTACGAGCTCGATGGCTGCTGGATGGGCGGTACTCGAGGGTACAAGGCAGTACGTGGAGCCAACGAAAAGGTCCGGCGTGGCATCATCCTCGTCTGTGTCACTCCTATCTATCATGGGATGACCACCTACGAAGTGGGTGGTGTCTGGCAGAAGCTCGTCGGCCCACTCAAGAACCTGGCCCTTTACGTTCGCCGTATCGGTGACCACGCAATCGGGCTTCAGGTAAGGGCCCGTCGCTTCAAGTATCTGCCTGACAGCGACCACTGGCGTCGCTATGATCACCAACTCAGCCTCCTCAACCGCGGAAATCAGGTTCCCTTCCCACTTCTCAACCGCGCCCAACTTATGAGCCTTCTTGGAGATAGATCTGTCCTTGTCATGACCGACAATCTCGAAATCGGGTCCGGCTTTCCGCAAGGCCAGGCCGATGGATGACCCGATCAGGCCAAGTCCAATAATGGCAACCTTTGGTTGAGACATTTAGACCTCCCACACGTGTGTAGCTGCACTCTAGTTGAGTTCGTCAGCAGCCTGCAAAGCCGCCAAGAGTCCGTTTCTTCCATTCCCAGAATCGTTTTCCCTCCGATGATCCTCATGGTGCGCGATGAGCCAAACTGCCTCGGGGGAGCAGCCGGCCTCTCGCGCCAGCTCTGCCCCTAGGACGGTGTGGTGGCGGTGCACATAGAAGGGATACCGCCAGGTTCCTGATTTCACATCCATCATCTCCCAGTGTTTGGGGGCCAATGCTTTGGCCAGCACTGCGATCACTCGATGCCAGATCCGGACCGGGCCGATGGTTTTTCCTACGTCGTGAAGCAGGGCCGCGCGCAACAGCGACGATTCAGTCTCCCGGGCTTCACGGAGGGTGCGGAAGACGGCCCAACCATGGTGCTGATCTAGCGACGACATGCTGCAGAATAGCTCCAGCTGCGGAGCATCCAGGTACTCTCTCAGGGCGTTGACCCTCTCACGGTTGATGTTGGCTCCCAGAGCCATGGTGAACTGACGGACACGGTACCGAACTCCCAAGCGATCACACCCCCAGTATCAAGCGTGCGAGCAGCAGATATGGCGGGTAAATGAAGGAGCTGAAGAGGGGGATGTAGCGATCACCTATGATCACCAAGAGGAGTATCATTGGGCCATAGCGTTCATAGCGAGCAAAGGTGTATGACCAGCGGTAAGCCCAAGGAGCTCTGATATTGCCCAGGATACCCATAAGCACTCCGTAGCCGTCGAGCGGCGGCAGCGGCAGCAGATTGAAGATAGCCAACCCGATATTGACCATGGAGACGACAAGCAGAAGCTCCAGCACGAAGTTGGGAAGAACGCCCACCCCCATCCTGAAGGGTACGGCCAGCAAAGCAGCCGTTGTCAGGTTAGCCACAGGGCCGGCGAGAGAGACGATTCCCATCCCCGTCCGAGGACCGTATCGCAGTCTATAAGGGTCAACAGGCACTGGCTTTCCCCAACCGATGCCGAAGCCGGCGAGGGCGGTCCACAGTATCATCAACGTGCCTAGGGGGTCTAGGTGCACTATCGGATTCAAGGACACGCGCCCCAAGTTCTTCGCGGTAGGATCCCCCAGTTCGGCCGCCATCCAGGCGTGACAACACTCGTGAACGTCAATGGCAACCAGAACGGCGACGATGATGGCAATGAACCTGGGCAAATCCGGGCCAAACATGGACTCTTCGCTCTCCTTGACCTGCAAACTTAGATAATGATATTATAGCTCAAATCGAGGCCAAGTAAAAGAATTGGTAGCGATTGCGTTTGAGTGGTATAATGAAGGATTGTTGAGGAGAAGACACCGGCATGGTGATGGAGATTCATCTGAACGATGTTGTTCGTTTGCGGAAGCAACATCCCTGTGGCAACTACGAATGGCTGGTGGTGCGCGTGGGTGCCGACATCGGCATCCAGTGCCTGGAATGTGACCGCAGGGTGTTGCTGCCGAGACGCATACTTGAGAACCGAGTCAAGGCCTTCGTGTCCCAAGGAAGGGTACCTCCCTCTGTGGGGCACGAATC
>JAUWYD010000166.1 GCA_030616025.1 Chloroflexota bacterium | reverse complement strand
GAGAAGCCAGGGCTGACAATCCTGGACAAGAAGACATAGCCTCCTCCTGAGCGGGGCATGGCCGCCGACAACACCGCGAAGGTGTAGATCGAGATCAGCATCAAACCCCCCATCACGGCGAAGGCCATGAGCATGGGGTGTCTGCCGAGGAGATACTCCGAAGGCAGGACCGATTCCCTACCGAGGGCCTGGAACACACGTTTCTGCCATCCCAGGCCGACCACGTTGGCAATGGCCAGGACCACCGCAGTGGTAAAACCGATCTCCCGGACCAAACCGGTGGCCTTGCGCGCAAACAAAGTTCTCTCTGCCATTGTTGAAACCTCCTATTTACCCTCCTATGGGCTTTCTAGCATCACGCGGTTTCACAACAGAATAGTCAGTATTCTCGATTGGCATCACCTCCTCGTGTTACTGATACTAATGTACGAACCTGACCTGAGAACCCTGTTCGCGGCGTTCCCGTCTGCTTAACTATAAATACTAGCACATATTCCAGAATTTGTCAAGTCTTCACCGTGCTTGCGCCGAGGCCGTCCAAGGACCGCGCAACCCACCCCCGTTCTCCTCCACCGAAAGTCATGAGACGTTACTCGGATCACCGGTCTTCTCCGAAGGTATCGCCCCTGTTCGGCCCTTCACCCTCGGACTCTACACCTTACAACACCTCAAAGAGCACAAAGGTTCGATAGTTCTCCCCTGCCCAGAACTCCCACACAGAGCGTGGGAAGAGCAGTGTAGTGACCAATGCATGGCCTTATCGCCCAGCAGCAGCGTGGCTCATTGGGAGTCAAACCAATTGCGGTGCCTATGGCAATCCAGTATAATCGAAAACGGGCACTGAGCTCACCATTGGGAGAAGGCATATGCAGGATGAATTGCGCAAACTACCCAGTGTAGAAAAGCTCCTCCAGAGAGAGGAGATGCAAGGGCCCATTGAGGAGGAGGGGCATCACATAGTGGTGGAGAGCGTGAGGCGGGTGCTAGAAGAGACCCGTCGAGACATCACGAACGGTCAGCTGTGTCCTCCCCTAGCCGTGCTCCTGGACAGAGTACTCTTGGACGCCTCGACCAGATGGAGGCTCACCTTGCGTAAGGTCATCAACGCCACCGGGGTCATTATTCACACGAATCTCGGCCGCGCTCCCTTGAGCGAGGAGACCAGAGCTGCCATGGAGCTGGCAGCCAAGGGCTACAGCAACCTGGAATACGAATTGCATCTGGGCCAGCGGGGTTCGCGCTATGTTCACGCCGAGGAGTTGCTATGCCACCTTACCGGCGCCGGAGGCGGCCTGCTCGTGAACAACAACGCCGGTGCGGTTCTGCTCGTGCTCGCCGCTCTGGCGCGAGGGAAGGAAGTAGTCATCTCGCGGGGCCAGCTGATCGAGATTGGAGGCGGTTTCCGCATCCCTGAGGTCATGGCCCAAAGCGGCGTACGGCTAGTGGAGGTAGGCACCACCAATCGCACGCGCATCGAGGATTACGAGGAAGCGATCGGCGACGAGACGGAGTTGCTGATGCACGTCCATCACAGCAACTTCAGGGTCCTTGGCTTTACCGAACAGGCAGCCCTGAGCGAGCTGGTGGACTTGGCTCAGCAGCATGCCCTGCTGGTGGTGGACGACCTAGGAAGTGGTACTCTGCTCGACACTGCTTCTTTCGGACTGGCCCACGAGCCGATGGTGCAGGAGAGCATAGCCCAAGGTGCCGACCTGGTCTGTTTCAGCGGAGATAAGCTTCTGGGTGGGCCCCAAGCAGGGATCATCGTCGGTCGAGCTGACCTAGTTGCCTCCCTCAGGCGCCATCCCCTCACCCGGGCCCTTAGAGTGGACAAGACCACCATCGCTGGAATACAAGCTACCCTGCTGCACTACGTGAGACAAGAGGCCACCGAGAAGGTCCCGATCTGGCAGATGATCAGTCTCGGGTTGCAGGAGGCTCGGGACCGGGCTGAGTCCTGGGCTAGTAAGCTAGAGGAGTTGGGGGTGGGTGCCGAAGTCGTGCCCGGCCTCTCTACGGTCGGCGGTGGCTCCCTGCCTGGCGAGACTCTACCCACCCAACTGGTGGCTTTGCAGGTTCCTTCCCCGGATGAGTTGGCGCACCGCTTGCGAACGGGCGAGCCGGCGGTGGTAGGACGCATCGAAGGCGGACGATTCATATTGGACCCCCGCACCGTGCTGCCCAGTGAGGAACGAGAACTCCTAGCGGCCTTGGAGCAGACCTTGCAAGGCTGATTGACAGCGGAACCTCTGGGCCTCCTGAGCGTTTAGTATTGTGGGCGGAAAACGCCTCTTCTGGGCAGCCAATGCGTGACATCAATACCAGGCCAACTCGACATCCGGCATACTCCGAACCGCGGCGTGACGTTCCTCCCCCCCGCGGGTGCCTGAGCTCCTTCGTTCAGGCATTACTCAGCGTGGCTCTGGTTATCCTCCTCCTCTTCTCCATCGGACTGGCCGGAGGAGCCACGGTCTACGCCTACTATGCGCTCACCCTACCCCCGGCAGAAGAGCTGAGCGCGCGAGCCGTCTTCATGAGTACCAAGATCTATGACCGGCATGGTCAACTCCTTTATGAGGTCTTCGATCCCAACGCCGGACGGCGCACGGTTGTACCCATTGATGAGATACCCGACGATCTGATACACGCCACAGTCGCCACCGAGGACAAGACCTTCTACAGCAATCCGGGCTTCGACCCCCTGGCCATAATCAGGGCGGTGTGGCTGAACCTCACCGAGGGCGAGATAGTCATCGGGGCCAGCACTATCACCCAGCAACTCGTGAAAAACGTCTTTCTATCGCCAGAGCAGACCTACACCCGCAAGATTCAGGAGGCTGTGCTCGCCCAGGAAATCACCCGGCGATATGCGAAGGATCAGATTCTTGAGATCTATCTAAACGAAATCTACTACGGCAATATGGCCTACGGCATCGAGGCGGCGGCGGAGACGTATTTTGGCAAGTCTGCCAGGGAGCTCACACTGGCCGAGGCGTCGCTCCTCGCTGGTCTGCCTCAGTCGCCATCGATTTATGACCCCTATACCAATCTGGAAGAAGCCAAGAATCGTCAGAAGGTAGTGCTGGGATTGATGGCCAAGGAGGGATACATAACCCAGTCCCAGAGGGCCGCGGTCTGGGCGGAAGAACTAGACTTCACCCCCCTCCGCATAGACATGAGGGCTCCGCATTTCGTCGTCTACGTGCGCAAGCTTCTGGAGGACAAATACGGCACAGAGATGGTTTACCGGGGTGGCCTCCAAGTCCATACCACTCTGGATTTGCAGATGCAGGCCGTGGCTCAACAGGTGTCGCGGGAGCACATAGCCACCCTGGCAGAGAGGCACGTCGGTAACTCTGCACTGGTGGCTATGACCCCCCAGACGGGCGAGATATTGGTGATGCTGGGGAGCGTAGATTTCTGGGATGAAGAGATCGATGGTCAGGTAAACGTGGCGTTGGCCTTGCGGCAGCCTGGCTCGTCCATCAAACCCGTCAACTATCTCGCTGCTTTTGAGAAGGGATGGACCCCCGCCACCCTCATCATGGACGTGCGCACCGAATTCCCCAACTGGCAGGGCCCTCCGTATGTGCCCCGCAACTACGATGGCCGAGAGCACGGCCCGGTCCTTGTGCGCCAGGCACTGGCGTGCTCCTATAACATCCCGGCAGTCAAAACGCTCCAATTCGTGGGGGTGCCCGAGATGATGGAGATGGCCCTCAGATTGGGTATCACGACCTTTACAGATCCCGAGCGGTATGGTCTGTCCCTCACCTTGGGTGGGGGAGAGATAACGCTGCTGGAGCATACGGGAGCATATGCAGTCCTCGCCAATGGCGGGCTACGTGTTCCGCCGGTGGCTGTATCTAGGATAGTGGACAGCCGGGGCCGGGTGATCGAGGAATACCACGCGGGCGAGCAGGTAATATCCGCTCAGCATGCATATCTCATCACCCACATTCTGTCGGATAACGAGGCCCGCACTCCCGCTTTTGGCCCCAACAGTCCTCTTCGTTTGTCACGACCAGCGGCCGCCAAGACGGGTACCACCGACGACTGGCGAGACAGCTGGACGGTAGGGTTCACACCGGATCTGGTCGCAGGGGTATGGGTGGGAAACAGCGACAACACACCCATGGATCATGTGGCTGGCTCCAC
>JAUWYD010000293.1 GCA_030616025.1 Chloroflexota bacterium | reverse complement strand
GAGTAGTCCGATTCTGGAAGGACACCGTTCCCAGGCTGGCACAGAGTACCCCGCCATGGGGAGACATCGAGCCACCGGTGGTCGCCCGGGAGGAGCGCGATGAGCTATTGGAGGAAGCTATCGCTCTCCTACGAGAACAGGAACATGCTTCTGCTTCGCTGCTACAAAGGCGCTTGCGCATAGGCTACCCCCGAGCCGCCAGACTCATGGATCAGTTGGAAGAGGAAGGGATCATCGGCCCTCCAGAATCCGGAGGACGTCGACGAACCGTGCTTATTCTGGAGCAGGACGAGGAAATGGAAAGCGAGAACCACAGACTGTGAATGTAAAGAGAAGGAGAGTGTATGGCTAGGAGAAGAATTGAGGAGCGGATCAAGAAGAGCAAGGGCATTCAGGCCGAGGGCGTGGTTGTCAAGGCTTTGCCGAACGCTATGTTTCGCGTCCAACTTGATAGCGGACCCGAGGTGTTGGCCCATATCTCGGGGAAAATGAGGAAGTATTACATCCGCATCCTCCTGGGAGATAGAGTACTTGTGGAGCTGTCTCCTTACGATCCCACCAGGGGTCGTATCCTATATCGGTACAAGAAATAGGAATACAGGGGGCAGATACCCAGACTCGAAGAGCATCCTCGCAGTGATCTGCCCCACAGATCATAGTATCATTGGGACTTCGTTGACAGATGATCTACTTCGGCACAAGTGGCTTCAGTTACAAGGATTGGGTGGGACCCTACTACCCGGAGGGAACGCCACGCCAGGAGTGGTTGGAGTACTATGCTCGCGACTTCAAAGTCACCGAGCTGAATTTCTCCTACTACAGAATCCCATCCGCCTCGACCTTGGAGCGACTGGTGGCCAAGACACCGAAGGGTTTTGTCTTCACCCTCAAAGCTCATCAAGACATGACCCACAACAGGGAAGGAGATGAGAGAGTTTTCACCGAGTTTGTGGACTCACTGGAGCCGCTGATCGAGTCGGGCAAGTTTGGGTGCATCCTGGCGCAGTTCCCCTGGTCCTTCCGGCCCGACGAAGAGGGCCTGAAGTATTTGCGTTTCCTCCGTCAGCAGTTGCCTGATCTGCCTGTGGTGATCGAGTTCCGGCGTCGAGAATGGATTCGTGACGAGACTTTCGATTTCTTGCGAGAGAATGATCTGGGTTTCTGCTGCGTCGATCAGCCCCGTTTCAAGAGCCTCATTCCCCCTATCGCAGTGGCCACGAGTCCAATAGCCTACGTTCGATTGCACGGTCGCAATGCCAAGAAGTGGTGGCAGCACGACGAAGCCTGGGAACGGTACGACTATACCTACAGCGACGAGGAACTGAAGGAGTGGGTGCCCAAGATTCGCAAGTTGGATGAGCAAGCGGACAAGACCTACGTCTTTGCCAACAACCACTGGCAGGGTCAGGCTGTGCAAACAGCGCGGCAACTGCAAATGCTGTTGACCGGCATTGAGCCAAGGAGATGATGAGATGTCTGGACACTCGAAATGGTCAACCATAAAGCGCAAGAAGGCTGCTACGGACGCCAAGAGAGGGCAACTCTTCACCAGAATCGCTCGGGAGATCACCATCGCCGCCCGAGAAGGCGGCGGCGATCCGGACGTGAACTTCCGCTTGCGGCTAGTCATTGACAGGGCCAAACAGGCCAACATGCCCAAGGACAACATCGAGCGGGCCATCAAACGGGGCACCGGAGAACTGAAGGGCGAAGCTCTCGAAGAGGTGCTATACGAAGGTTATGCCCCGAACGGCATAGCTCTTCTGCTCGATACGTTGACCGACAACCGGAATCGAGCCGTGGCCGACATCCGGCGCATCCTCAATCGGTATGGTGGCAAGATGGCGCAGAGCGGAGCTGTGAGCTATCTCTTCGAGCAGCAAGGGTTCATCGTCGCCGAGGTTGGTGACGTAGACCCCGAGGAGTCGGCGCTGCTGGCCATCGATGAGGGGGCCACCGATGTCAACATTGAGGACAACACTTTGGAGATATACACCAAAACGAAGGATTTCCAGAAGGTGAAGGAGGCCTTGGAAGAGCAGGGAATCGCCTTCAGCACTGCAGAACTCATCATGACCCCCCTGGCGATGACCGAACTGACCGAAGGGGACGCGTTCAAAGTGATGCGCATCATCGAGCTGCTGGAGGAACTGGATGATGTGCAGCAGGTCTACACCAACCTCTATCTCACCCCCGAGATGGTGATCCAGTACGAAGAAGCGCAGGCGTGACGCCCAAGGGGCTGGCATGTTAGTCCTGGGCATCGATCCCGGCATAGCCATCACCGGCTGGGGCGTCGTAAGCAAAGATGCCGACGACCCACATCTCGTTGACTACGGGACCATCGACACTTCAAAGAACACCCCTCTGCCCCAAAGACTCCAGACCATCCATCGCGAACTTGGAGAGATCATCTCCCAGCACCGGGCTGACGCCGTTGCTGTAGAGAAGCTCTTCTTCAGCAAGAACGTGCGAACTGCCCTGAGCGTCGGCCAGGCACGAGGCGTGGTTCTCCTGGCGGTGGCCGAAGGCGGCATACCCCTCTACGAATACACCCCGCTCGAAGTAAAACAGTCTGTGGTCGGCTACGGCAGGGCTACTAAGGACCAGGTCCAGCAGTTGGTGAAGATGCTCCTGGGCCTCGATTTCGTCCCCCAGCCCGACGATGCCGCCGACGCCATAGCCGTGGCCATCTGTCACATACACTCCGCGAGGCTCAAGGCCATGTTGACCGAACAGGAAGGGTCTTGATCGCGTGTGCCGCCTGCCTTC
>JAUWYD010000219.1 GCA_030616025.1 Chloroflexota bacterium | reverse complement strand
GTTGCCGCCTCATGCCTGAAACACTCAATCGTTGGAGACTACAGCCGGGTCAGTGTAGCCGAGGTAGAGAGGCTGGCGCGAGGCGAGGCGTCAGGTCGAGTGCAAAGGTAGGTGGTGACCCGCTCCATCAGACCGGGCCTGTGGCTGAGCGGAAGGGCCTTAGGGCCAAAAGTAATCCCTATGGGTATCCCACGATCTCCTTCGCTGGGGGGAAGGGATACGTCCGCTTACTATGCGCAAGCTTCGCGTCAACGAGGGCTTCAGCGATCTTCAACGCAATGCTCGCGGGATCGATCACCGGAACGTCGTGGCCCTTTTCGCGTAGGCCGTTCTCAACCTGCTGATCCAGACCCGCCAGCCCGGTGCAGCCCAACACGATGACGTGAGCACCATCCTTCTCGATGGCCTCCGCAGCCTGATCCACCATACGAGCCACGAATTGGTCGCGACCCTTTTCCAGATCGAGCACTGGTAGGTCGATGGATCGGGCAGAGGCAAGTTTCCACCCCACTCCGTACTTTTCGGCGTGCAGCTCCAATTCCGGGATAAGGCGCTCCAGCACGGTGACCACCGAGAACTTGTGACCTAGCATGGCCGCCACATGCATGGCCGCCTCGCACGGACCTATCACCGGGATGGAAACCACTTCCCGAGCGGCATCCAGGCCAGGGTCGCCGAAGCAGTTGATGATCACGGCGTCAATGCCTTCTTTCTCTGCCTCGCGGACCTTGGCGGTCACGTCGGGTATGGCCACAGCCTCATCGTAGGCGGACTCCACTGAGGCGGGGCCTGAGTCCAGAAAGACGTTACTTATCTCTGTATCGGCCCTGGCGACCCGAGAGAACTCTTCAAGGATCATGGGTCCGAAACTCTCGGTGATTATGGGAGTCACTGCCCTGATCTTCATTCCTTCCTCCCGCGCTCTAAACGACAGGATGCGTGCACAGGGATACAGCTATTGCCCGTACCGCTCCTCGACAGGAACCCAGTCGACGTCGTAGCCGAAATAGCGAGGCCCTACCAGCGCCAGGCCCTCCGGCGTCCGCCATTTCTCATGACACGGTATGCCCAGCACTGTCACCCGGAAGCCGTAGCGCAGGTTCTCCGTGGTGATGGGCTCGCCAGTCTCCGTTTCCAGGACGGTGATCAGATCCGGCACGGAGACCACGATCTCCCCATCCTCAATGGCCACCAAGTTCTCGTTTTGGAAGTTGAGCTCAAGGGTCTTGGAATCGTAGTCGTCTACCCCCTCCATGATCGCCTCACCCCTCGCGAAGCCCTTTTCCGTGCGACGTCGGACGTCTACTATCTTGCCCTTGAAAACCTCAAAGCCGCCCACGGCCTTCCTGACGGCCTCGACCACGTTGGCCTTAGATCTCTGGGCCTCCCGGATGGTGCGGCCAATGTCCTCCACGAGGGTCATCGTATCCGGCACGGCCCACTCCTTTAGCTCTTTTCCCGTCGTAGCGTAGCAGGCGATCATGGCAGCGCAACCCATGTCTACGGTAATGCTGCGGGAAAAGGTCTCCGTCCAGCGGTTGTTAATGGTATTGAGGATTGCGCTGTTGCCCTTCTCGTCGCCGATTGCGAACGGGGTGGACGAAATGCCATACAGAGTGGCGGTTACCATCTGCAACTCGGGGAAGGCCCGTCCCATGCCGTCGCAGTCCACCATGGGGATTCGCAGGCGCGCTGCCACTGTAAGGGGAGTGACGGAGTTCAAGCCGCCGGCCTCGGCGGACATGGTGGCAGTGATCTCTTGGCCCAGGTAGCTCTCCAGGGCGTGGAAGGCCTTGATTATCTCGTCTCCCTTGGGAAGCTTTTCCACCATGACCGTAGGGGCGCCCATCATGGCAGTAGGCACGATCAGGGCGTCGTCGTCTATCTCATCCAGAGAGAGCAAAGTCACTGGACCAAACTCGTTTATGGCCTGAATCCCCATCAGCTTTCCGATATAGGGGTCGCCGCCTCCGCCGGTGCCCAACACGGCCGCTCCCAAAGCGATATCCACTACGTTTTCTGGCTGTAGCAGTCTCATTTCAATTCATCCTTTCTCTAACCTGTCTCTTCAGAGGGCCAGGTCGCCCACAGCCTTGACCCGGATCCTGACCGCGTTGCTGGGCAGATAGGCCAGCGGGACTTCCTCTACGTCGACAATGTCTATCGTGTCTTTGTCAGCTCCAGCAGCTATCGCCTTCTCGGTGGCCTCCTCTCTGGCCTGGGCCAGTGCGTCATCACGGGAGAGCTCGGCCATGGCAAAGACTCGATCTGTCTCGCCTCCGACCTGGGCGATAGCCGCGCCAATGGCGTTGGCCACAGAGAAGTGCTCGGGCTTGACCATCTCTGACGTCCCCTCCACTTCTCTGGATACAAGGATAGTGCCACCGCCGACGAGAATCAAGGGAACTGGTTCAGCGCTGGTCTTCATCCGGTCCACGGCGATCTCCACCATGGACTGTATCTCATCCAGGGCCTCCCGAACGAACTTCGCATCCAGATGCTTCACCGCGCCAGATTCACCTATGTCCACCAGCCCACCGGCCACAGCCAGATCAGTCGTCGTTAGCACCGATCCGCCAAAGACCAGGCCCTTGGTGGTCAGTTCATAGCCGACGCTTTGGGGCCCGATCTTCAGAGGGTCCTGAGAGACCAGGCTTCCTCCCCCCAACCCGAAGGAATAGACGTCGGGCATCCTGAAGTTCGTGCGGACGCCACTGATTTCCACCGCCACAGAAGCCTCGCGAGGGAAACCACGTAGCAGCATGCCCACGTCTGACGTCGTACCTCCCAGGTCCACAACCATGGCATCCTTCACTCCCGACAGGAAGGCAGCGCCCCGCATACTATTAGTGGGTCCCGAGGTGAAGGTCAGAACGGGGTATTTCTCGGCGAATTCCGCGCTCATCAGGGTGCCATCGTTCTGACTCAGATAGAAGGGCGCATCTATCTTCATCTCCTGGAGGGCTGTCTTGAAGGACTGCACAATCGCCTGCGCCAAATCCCCCAGGCAAGCATTGAGGATAGCCGCGTTCTCCCGTTCCAGAATCCCCATCCGTCCTATCTCGTGAGATAGGCTGATGGACACATCTGGGACTTCATCCTGAACTATCTCGGCCGCTCGATCTTCAAAAGAGCTGTTCACAGGGGAGAAAACGGCCGAGATAGCCACCGCTCGAATCCCCTTGGACTTGATGTCCTTGGCTGCGTCACGAACCTCGTTCTCATCCAGGGGTGATATCTCCCTGCCATCGAACTCGTGACCGCCGTGAACCAAGTATTTGTGATAGCCTATGGTGTTCCTTAGGTCGGGGGGCCAGTCGACCATGGGGGGCAAACACTCTGTGGCTGGCAGTCCAAGCCTGATGGCCGCGGTCTCCATCAATCTCTTCCGCTCCACCACGGCGTTCGTGAAGTGGGTGGTGCCGATCATCACAGCTTTGATCTGGTCAGCGGGTACCTTTGTCTCCTCCAATGCGGTCCTCATTGCTGTGGTGATGCCTGT
>JAUWYD010000213.1 GCA_030616025.1 Chloroflexota bacterium | reverse complement strand
CATGTCATCCCTTAGGTATTCGTTCATGATGTTGAGGAGCATCCTGAATTGCATCAGGTTCTGGGTGGCGAGCATCATCGAGATCTTGATGTAGAGATTGGGGATATCCCGCCCATAATAGCAGATGGCGATTGTGGTGCTGCAACTGGGATTGAGGAAGAAGTTCGCACCGGTAGTCTTGGCGGCACGCGTTATGCCGTCGAGATAGACCAGATGATTGTCGTTTGCCACCTCAATCCCCCCGAGATTCCCGAAGAAGGTTCCCTGGTTCTTCAGGACGAGTTGGACCAAATCGTCGCCTGCGGGCTCGGTTTCAAGCTCCACCCCAGTCACTCTCTCTATGTTTGTGAATCTCTTTTCGGGTAGAGGGGTTCCGATCAAGTTGGTCGAACAGAACCAGTCGACCTTCATGATATTCTCGGCCATAGCGAGAGCGGCCATTAGATTGCCCTCGTATACGTAGCCCTCAGTGAGAGCCACCACGGAGATCATCTCGGCAGGTACAAATACCGGCACTTCGCCAGAAGCGCTCTCGGCGATCTTTTGCATGCAGCGGTGAGTAACCCTTGCGCCTTGAAACCCTGAGACTTGAGAGGTCGCTGTTCCCATCTCCTTCTCATAGGCGATGCTGTTTGCCTCCTCGAAATCCTCCACCTTGGCGAATCTCTTGACCAGCTCCTCGGCCTCGTCGACCATCGCGCCATACTCAGTTTCCGCGAGGATCTTCTTCCTGGTCTCGAAATCCCTCTTGTTCTCGATGGTGTCAGCTATTCGTTGGGCTCCCCCGTGGGATTCCTTCAGGGAGTCCATGGCCTTCATGTCGCTGCCTGACAGAGGTTTGAATCTCATGACCGTACCTCCTCGCGGCTAAGATCTTACGAGTTCGGACCGATAACCGTTGAGGAACCGCCGATGGTGACGATCAGCTACCGAGCGGATTAGGATGTGCCTGTCACCGCCACTCGACCCACCTTGGGACGCACGAGATTCATGATACCATCTTTGCCTTACGGAGTCAAAACCAGAGCCGAGAAAGGCTAGCTTTCTCGTCTAGGTTATAGTATGATCACAAAGCTATGTGGAAGAGAGGCAGGTTCTGGTTGGGGGTCGTGATCAGCATCCTTTTTCTTCTGTACGCTCTCAAAGGCCAGAGGCTACCAGAAGTCTGGCAGGGGCTGCGAGGTGCCAACTATTGGTGGCTCATTCCCGGCGTTGTGGTTTATTTCGGTGCCGTCTGGTTGCGCACATATCGGTGGCACTACCTGTTGCGACCTGTCCAGCGTGTCCCCGTGCGCTCCTTGTTTCCAGTGGTAACCATCGGATACATGGGCAACAACATCTTTCCCTTCAGGGCCGGGGAGGTAATCCGTGCCTACGTGCTGAAGAGGAAAGAGAGTGTTAGTGCAAGTGCGAGCTTGGCTACAATACTGGTGGAACGCATCTTTGACGGCATAACGATGCTGGTTTTCGTTTTCGCCGTCCTCCCCTTGGTCCCGACCAACGAGGCTCTGCGCCAACTCCTCGCGTTCATGAGCTTCTTGTTCTTCGGAGCCTTGTTCGCTTTCCTGCTCATTGCCTCCTCCTCACAGAGGACAGAACGAGTGTACCAGTGGTTTGTGACCCACTTGGTGCCTCATCGCTTGCGGAACCAGGTAGCAGGTCTCTTGGAGAGGTTCGTTGAGGGGCTGCAAATCCTCAGGAGTGGCCGAGACATGCTTTTCGTCATGGGGATCTCGATCATTTTATGGCTAGTGGAGGCGTGCAAGTACTGGTTTGTGATGCAGGGGTTCGCTTTCGACCAGCCTTTCTACGTTCTCGTCTTCACTTGTGCCATAGTCAATCTGGCCACCACGATTCCTTCCACACCAGGGTACCTGGGTACGTTCGAGGTGGCAGGCATAGCGAGCCTGGTCTTGTTTGATGTGGCCAGGCACACCGCGACCAGCTTCATGTTGGCGCTGCATGCCGCTTTGTGGTTCCCCATTACTGCTCTCGGTGCCTACTTTGCCTGGCGGGAAAGCATCAGTTGGGGGGAGATGGAAGGGCTTCGAGTCTCGGAGAGGGAATCGGCAGTGCCTGTACCAGCTTTGCATAAGGACCTGTCACGATGAGTATCGGCATAATCGGGGGGGGCGTGACGGGCTTGACAGTGGGCTATGAGCTGGCCAAGAAAGGCCATCAGATAGTTCTCTTTGAGGGTCAGCCCTATCTCGGAGGCCAGGCCAGCACTTTCGAGATCGAAGGGACGCGGCTGGAAAGATACTATCATCACATCTTCACCGGCGATGAAGACATGATGAGGTTGATCGGTGAACTGGGGCTGACGGATAGGATGCAGTGGTTGGCCTCCAAGGTGGGTTTCTTCTATGAGGGCAAGACATACGATTTTGTCACTCCCTTTGATCTCCTTCGCTTCGAACCTTTGAGTTTGCTTCAGCGTGTCAGGGCTGGCCTAGTGACTCTGTATCTCCAGCGGTTCGGGGATTGGCGAACGCTCGAGGGTTTCACCGCCCAAGGATGGATGCGCAGATATGCGGGACAGGAGGCCCATGAGGTGATCTTTGCTCCCTTGCTCCGGGCCAAGTTCGGCGAGTATGCAGATCAAGTCACGATGGCATGGTTGTGGAGCAAGTTCAAGGACCGTGTAGGATCCCGAAGCAGGACCATGGCACGAGAACTATTGGGCTACATGGAGGGAAGCTTCCAACCCTTCATAGATGCGCTCGCAGACGGCATTAGAGCCCAAGGAGGAGAGGTGTTGACGGATGCGCCGGTGGAGCGGGTCATCGTCGAGGGAGGGAGGGTCAAAGGTGTCCAGGCAGGAGACACCTGGCCCTTGGACAAGGTCATCGCCACCGTTCCTTCCTTTGTCTTCTTGGACATCGTGCCCGACTTGCCTGCCGATTATGCCGACCAGCTTCGAGAGGTACGATACCAAACTTCTCTGTGCCTGGTGCTCAAGATGACTCACTCCCTATCCCGCATCTACTGGCTGAACATCAGCGATCCCACCTTCCCTTTTGTGGGTGCCATTGAGCACACCAATCTGATCCCTTCGGAGAAATACAATGGCAAACACATTCTCTACCTGTCCGATTATGTGGCGAAGTCCGACCCTCTGTACTCGGCCTCGGCTGAGGAGTTGATGATGCATTACCTCCCTTCCCTCCGGCAGATCAACTCTGACTTCGACGTAGATTGGGTGGAGGATTCATGGCTGTTTCGCGAGGATGCTGCCCAACCGATCATCACCTGTGGCTACTCGCGCCGCATTCCTTCCTACGAGACGCCTGTGGAGGACCTGTATCTGGCCAATACCACTCAGATATACCCTCAAGATCGAGGCATGAACTACAGTGTGAGGTTGGGGAGGGTCGTGGGGGAGTTGGTGGATCAGTAAGGGTTGGTCAGCTGGCCTGCTGGTAGGAGGAGAGTCAAGTGCTGAGTAGAGCTGTGGTGTTGTAGACTACCGAATTAGTTGGAGAGAGGTGCGTTCATGAGCAGAATCTGTGTGATAGGTGGAGGTGGCTATGTTGGGCTTACCACCGGGACCTGCTTC
>JAUWYD010000046.1 GCA_030616025.1 Chloroflexota bacterium | reverse complement strand
CACTGCGCCTCTACCAACTGGACAGCAAGAGCCTATGGTATGACGAGCTCGGTACGGCACTCTACACCGCCCCGGACAACTCCCTGCTGGAGGTCGTACAGGGCCCTCTGGAGGTGCCGGCTATCCCCGCCCCGCCGTTGTACTTCATGACTACCTATCTCCTCAGGCAGGTGAGCGAGAGCGAGTTCCTACTGCGTTTACCTTCAGTGTTCTTCGGTCTGCTGGCCATCGCCGCGACGTATATACTGGGCAAAGCGCTTCTGGGCCCTCGAGAAGGGCTGGTGGGCGCTTTCCTGATGACCATCTCTACCTTTGGTATCCGTTACTCCCAGGAGGCGCGATACTATGCCTTGCTCTTGCTGCTAGCCACCCTCTCTCTGTACTTCTTCTGGCTCGGACTGCGCCGCAACGACGTGCTCTCCTGGGTTGGTTTCGTCATCAGCTCCACTTTGGCCGTCTATACGCACCTCTTCGCGTTCCTCTTCCTGGCAGCGGAGGCGGCTTTCGCCTTGTTGCATTTCGTTGCGAGACGCCTCCGGAGTCGTGATACGGAAGTTGACAGATGGCAAAGATCATGGAGGAAAGAGGAACCCTTCTTTTCCTTTCTGTTGTGCGCGCGGGTGATGGCCCTGCTCTATCTGCCCATGTTGCCTTTCACTGTGAGCGGCCTCCTCAGCCGTAGGGGATTGGGAGGCCACATTTCCACCGCTATTGACAAAACAAGTCTGAGCTATCTGGCTGGTATCGTGGAGCTTCTGGGGGCAGGGCCTGGCCTGGCTTTCTTGTGCTACCTGGCCGCTCTGGGCCTGGGCCTGTATTTCCTGGCCCGTCGGTTGCGTCAGCAATTGGTGCTTGCCGTGTTGTGGATCACCCTGCCTTTCCTCATTGTCTTCCTTGTGCCTGCGGGACATAACTTCCGCTTGCGGTATGTGATCTTCGTCCTACCAGTGTTTCTCTTGGTCGTTTCAGCGGGGCTGATAGGGCTCGCTGAGGCCATATCCCTCGGGGTGAAGAGGGTAGGAAGGGAGGAGATGGCCGCGGTAGTCAGGCCAGCGGTTCTGACCATCGCTTGCCTAGCTTTCAGCGTCCTGAGTCTGGGGCCGTTGCAGAGGTACTGGGATGAAGAGAAGCAGCCTTGGGACAAGGCGGCTTCATTTCTGCAAAGCGTGGTCAGTCCTGACGACGTGGTGATAGCCCCGGTGGAGGCTTATGCTCAACGGCTCCTCTACTTTGACTATGATGCCAGTGAAGTGGAGTATCTCGTCCCCTGCCCCTGTCCGGTCGGAGTCAGCCTGGAACAGTGGCACAGGCTCTCTGAACTGGCCTCTCCATTTGACCAAGCTTGGCTCTTGGACCCCAACCCCAACTACCGGCATCTCAGGCCAGGGCAGCTGTTGGCCGAAGAGTTGGAGGACTACATCTTCCTGCCGCCGATAATCTTCAAGGGTCACACCAGAAACAGTGCGGTGGAGACTGACCTTCTGGCTCCTTTCATGACCTCCGATGTGGGCGTCCTGCTAGCCCTGCCGCTAGATTCTCACCCCACCACTGAGCAGATTATTGGGTTGGGATCCTTGCTGGCCAGCCAGGCTCAGGAGCTCTATCCTGGGAAGACGCGCTCCGAGTTCACGCTGGGGGAGTTGTATCGCTTCTACGGGAGTGATGATGAGGCTGTCATCCACTACGAGGCAGCGATAGCGGACGATCCCAATTTCCTCGGACCATACGAGGGGTTGGCCCTCGTCCATCTGGGGCGGGGAGAGGTGGAAGAAACGGTGACGCTGTACGGAGAGCTCTTGGATACGGGCTTGATCGATGAGAGCTACTATCACTTCCTCCTGGGAAGCATGCACGCGGTTGAAGGCGACCTGGGCGTGGCCGTGGGCGAGTTCGCTTTGGCGGTGAGCCTGGATCCAAACGATGTGGACTATCGCTTGCGTCTGGGAGAGGCCTACCGGGCCGCTGACCGGTTGGACGACGCGCTGGCCCAGTACGATGAGATCACACGTCTTGCCCCCTCGTATGTAGGGGCCTACTCGCGACGTGCCAGCATCTATAGAGCCCAAGGCCGCCTGGCCGACGCCGTGGTCGAGTATCAGACGGCGGTCCAACTGCGGCCGGACGATCCCCTCTTTTATGCCATGCTGGCCGACACCTATTGGCGTCAGGGGCTGCTCGATCAGGCACTGACCGAGGCGCAAGAGGCGGTCAGGCTGGAAGAGGATGAGGCGCTCTTCCATGTTCTTCTGGGCGAGATATATCAGGCACTGGACCGATTGCCTGAGGCTATCAGGGAGTTCGAGGAAGGGGTACGGCTGGCGCCGACTTTGGCGCCCTATTATCTGAAGCTCGCTGATGCCTATCGCCTGGCGGGTCGCGATGAGGAAGCGATCGCCGCATACGAGCGGATGCTGGAGTTGAATCCCGGCAACTAGACAGCTACTGGGCATCCGCAAGAGTTGCGCCGATTCTCTGGCGTTCATGGGGAGCCGTCATTCCCGTTGAACACTCAAGGAGGTGAGTACGATGCAAAAATGGACGCAACGGCTGAATGACGATCCGCTGCCATGGCTGCTGGAGCCGGATCCCAAGAAGCCCGGGGTCCGGCATTTCGCGCTGACCGACCTTCAGGACAAGGCGGTCGACCATCCAGAGGTCGTCGAGGCTCAACGGGCCGTGATGTCCACCGGGCCGGTTCGAACGATCCTGGAGAACCAGGAGTCCGACGGCTACTGGGTCAAACCCGGGCCCGGCTACCGTCCCAAGTACCGCAGCATAGTCTGGTCGGTGAGCATGCTGGCTCAGCTGGGGGCGGATGGCAGCGATCCGGGTATACAGAAGGCCTGCGAGTACCTGCTAGAACATGCTATCGACAAGAACGGCGCCTTCTCCGCCTCCGCCACGCAAGGAGGTGCCATCCTTTGCCTCATGGGAAACCTCAGCGCGGCGTTGCTGGACCTGGGCTGGCTGGGAGATGAGCGATTGCACGGTGCCCTCGAATGGCTGGCAAAAGCCGTCACCGGCGAGGGCATCGCACCCACGGAGGAGAAAGATGCCCCGCTGCGCTACCTCAAGTCAGCCACCTGCGGCCCGCGCTTCTGCTGCTCCGCCAACGACCGTAAGCCCTGCGCCTGGGGCGCGGTCAAGGTCATGCTCGGCTTCAGCAAGGTGCCCGACAGCGCCCGCACTCCGCTGATCGAGACAGCCATCGAGACGGGCCTCGAGTTCCTCCTCAGTCGGGACCCCGCCGTGGCCGACTATCCCATGGGCTATGCGACCAAGCCCAGCCGAAGCTGGTTCAAGTTTGGCTTCCCGGTGTTCTACGTCACGGATGTGTTGCAGAATCTGGAGGTATTGACCAGCCTTGGATACGGCTCCGATCCGCGGCTGGCGGCCGCCATGGATCTGGTGTTGGGGAAGCAGGACGAGCGGGGCCGCTGGAAGATGGAGTACACCTACAACGGGAAGACGTGGGTGGACGTCGAAGAGAAGAAGAAACCCAGCAAGTGGGTGACGCTACGGGCCCTGCGCGTGCTCAAGCGTCGCAGTTGAGGCAAGCGATCTGTTGGCCAGTCCTAGTGTGCCTGCGGCCGCTTGCTTAGAGCCACATCCAGCGCTTCGCCCAGGGAGCGCGCCTTAACTACCTCCAGTTCAGCAGGCCTGTCCTTCGACACTCGCACCGACCGAGGCAGCAGACACCGCTTGAAGCCTAATCTGGCTGCCTCATTCAGCCTCTTCATCGGCTGGCTGACGGAGCGTAGCTCCCCCGATAACCCTATCTCCCCAATGATGGCCAGGTCGTGGGCCACAGGCGTATCGCGGAAGCTGGAAGCAATGGCCACCGCCACGCTCAAGTCCACTGCCGGCTCGTTGATCTTCAAGCCTCCCACCACGTTGACAAACACGTCCTGATCGTGGAGGCGCAGCCCCATGCGTTTGCTCAGCACCGCGACGAGCAACAGCAAGCGGTTGAAGTCTACGCCGTTGGCAGTCCTGCGAGGCAGTCCAAAGCTAGTGGTGCTGGTCAGGGCTTGAATCTCAACCAGAAGGGGCCGGGTTCCCTCCAGGGTCACCGCAACTGCCGAACCTGTCCCATCGGACCGCTCGGAGAGGAAAGCCTCAGAGGGATTGGTTATCTCCAGCATCCCCAGGCCGCTCATCTCATAGACGCCAACCTCATCGGTGGAGCCGAAGCGATTCTTGACGGTGCGCAACAGGCGATAGGAATGGAAACGCTCACCCTCCAGGTAGAGCACCGTGTCCACCATGTGTTCCAACACCCGGGGCCCGGCGATGCCCCCCGCTTTCGTGACGTGGCCCACCATGAAGATGGGCACACCCTCACCCTTGGCGAGGTGTATGAGGCGGGTGGCAGATTCCCTAACCTGGCTGATATTGCCAGCAGCGGAGGCCAGTTCTGGCACATAGACCGTCTGAATCGAATCTACCACCACCAAGCGAGGTGCCAGTTGCTGGATGTGATCCATGATGGCGTCCATATCCGTTTCGGTCAGGAGATACAATCCGTCTGTGGAGATCCCCAACCGCTCGGCTCTAATCTTGATCTGCGGAGCCGACTCTTCGCCGGAAACGTACAGCACGTTTCCCAGTTCTTCGCTCAGCGCCGCGGTGACCTGGAGGAGCAAGGTGGATTTGCCAATGCCTGGATCGCCAGCGATGAGCACGGTGGAGCCAGGAACGATACCCCCGCCCAGCACGCGGCTGAACTCTGCCATGGGCACCGGCAGTCGCCGGAACCCCTCGGCGGGTATCTCAGTGAGACGCTGGGGTTTGCTGCGGGGCACAATAGACGACGGTGGAGAGCTCTCCCTGCTCTCCACCGTCTCCACCATACTATTCCATTCACCACAATCCGGGCAACGTCCCACCCATCTGAGAGATTGGGCCCCGCACTGTTGACAGACGTAGATGGCCTTGGCGCGGCGCTTAGCCATAGACCGGAACCTGCCCTCCCCCCGGATGTCAGTGCCCCAACACTAACTGCCCGCTTCCATCAACTCCTTGGTGCGCAGTTTGATCTCACCCTCCTCGACTTCCAAGAGCACTGTGTCCCCAGCTTCGAACTCGCCTGCTAGTATGGCCTCAGAGAGAGGGTCTTCGATCATAGTCTGGATCACGCGGCGCAAGGGGCGAGCACCGAAGTGGGGATCGTATCCTTCCTCGGCCAGGAGTTCCATGGCCTCCTCTGTGGCCTCCAGGGTGACCTCATGCTCGTCGAGGCGCTCCTGCACCTGGGCCAGCATCAAGTCCACAATCTGTCTTATCTGTTCTTTGGTCAAGGCGCGGAACACGACGATGGCATCTATGCGGTTCAGAAACTCGGGACGGAAAGTCTTCTTGAGTTGATCGAGGACTTTGTCCTTCATCTTCTCGTACTCTTCGTCGGCGTTCTTGGCGTCATCCTGAGTCAGCTTGAACCCAACGGACATCTCTCTCATTAAGTGCTCCGCCGCCACATTGGAGGTCATCAGAATGATTGCATTGCGGAAACCCACCCGACGCCCCTTGGCATCGGATAGTTGGCCATCCTCCAGGATCTGGAGCAGCATGTTGAAGGCCTCAGGATGCGCCTTCTCGATTTCGTCGAACAGGATCACCGAGTACGGACGGCGCCTGACCGCCTCGGTCAGCTGGCCCCCGTCGTCATATCCTACATATCCCGGGGGCGCACCGACCAGACGAGCCACAGAGTGCCTCTCCATGAACTCCGACATATCCAGCTTGACAAGCGCATCCTCACTGCCGAACATGAACTCCGCCAACGCCTTGGCCGACTCAGTCTTGCCAACCCCTGTGGGCCCCAGAAAGATGAAGGAGCCGATGGGACGGTTGGGGTCCTTGAGGCCGGCTCGTGCCCTCCTCACCGCCTTGGCGATGGTGCTGATCGCCTCGTCCTGACCCACGATCCGACGGTGAATCTCCTCCTCCATGCGGAGCAGCCGCTCCTGCTCGCTGCTCGCGATGCGAGTCACCGGGATGCCGGTCCACATGGAGACTACCTCGGCTATGTCTTCCTTGGTGACCTGTATCGGAGTGCCGTCAGCAGAGCTATCCCATCCCAATCGCATCTGATCTATCTCCGCTTCGAGTTGTACCTCCCGCTCCCTCAGTAGGACCGCCGCTTCTATTTGGTCTTCGTCGAAAGCCTCTTCCTTCTCGTCCCGAACCGACTTCAGGTCATTGAGGGAGTCTTTCAAGCCGATGGTGTGAGGTATCTTGTACATTCTGACACGAGAGGCGGCCTCATCCATCAAATCTATCGCCTTATCAGGCAGGAAGCGGTCGGGAACATATCGTGAGGCAAGATAGACAGCCGTGCGCAGCGCCTCATCGGTGATGTGTAGCCTGTGATGAGCCTCATACCGTTCCTTGATACCCCTAAGAATCTCGATAGTCTCTTCGACTGTGGGCTCCTCCACAAAGATCGGTTGGAAACGTCTTTCCAAAGAGGCGTCGCCCTCGATATACTTGCGATACTCATCGAGTGTGGTGGCCCCTATGCATTGAAGCTCGCCCCGCGCCAGGGCTGGCTTCAGGATATTGGCCGCATCAACGGAACTGCCCGCCGCACCAGCCCCCACCAGCATGTGCACTTCATCGATGAAGAGGATGGCTTCGCTGTCTCTTATCTCCTCGATGACCTTCTTCAACCGTTCCTCAAACTGCCCCCGATAGATAGTTCCGGCAACCAGTGAACCCACATCCAGCATTACCATCCGCTTGCCCAAGAGGTTCTCCGGCGCTCTGTTCGAGGCGATGAGTTGGGCCAGCCCCTCGACAATTGCGGTCTTGCCCACTCCTGACTCGCCGATCAGCGCAGGGTTGTTCTTGGTACGCCGTGAAAGGACTTGGACAACCCGCTGGATCTCATTCTCCCGACCCACCACGGGATCTAGCCTATTCTCCGCTGCCTGTACTGTCAGGTCTATCCCCAGTTGGTCTATGAGAGGAGTCTGGCTGCCCTTCTTGGGCGATTCCTGTTCAGTGGTCCGTCCCTTGGCGACCAGGTGGTCTGTTTGAGTACGAACCTTCTCCATGGTCACCCCCAGGCTATTCAGAACGTCCACGGCGACGCCTTCCCCATCCTCTACCAGACCCAGTAGGAGATGCTCAGTCCCGATGTAGTTGTTGCCCATGCTCCCCGCTTGGCTTACAGCGAGCTCTATGATCTTCTTGGTGCGTGGACTCAGGCCGATCTTGCCTACTACTTTCCGCTCCCCACGACCGACGATCTCCTCCACAGCCCTTTTGACTTTCTCTGCTTCTACCCCTAAGCTGCGCAAGACCCTGGCCGCCACACTGTTCTCTTGCCGCACCAAACCCAGCAGCAAATGCTCCGTTCCGATGTAGGAGTGGTTCAGGCGCTGGGCCTCCTCTTGGGCGTAGGCCAGGGAACGCCGCGCTCTTTTGCTAAATCTTCCCAGGTTGTCGGCCATCAGGCCCTCCTCTTCAGAGAGTCTCGCAGAGCAGAGTAGCATCCTTCAACTATATTATACGGAATGCTTCACCGAAACGCAATGTATCCTTAGTACTAGGTCCTCTGCTCGACAGCAGTCGCACCGATCTGCGTCCCACCGGCAGGCGGTCCGCCCACGCTCACGCTGATACTTGCCGGGGCGTTGTGGGC
>JAUWYD010000073.1 GCA_030616025.1 Chloroflexota bacterium | reverse complement strand
CGTATCCGCAGCAGTTCTCCTCTTCCCCCAGCACGGCGTAGCCCACTCCCAGATTGTCCATCAGCTCCATCATGCTAGGCACGATATATAGATCCTGGTAAGAACCCGTGCAACCCAGATAGAGAAGCACATCCACCTCTTTGGGAGCCGCTGTCTTTTGCTCATAGCCAGAGGGATAGGTCTCCGTTCTCTTCTCGGCAAGCTCTCCGAATGGGTTACCTTCTTCCTTCAAGCTCTCCACCATGGGCGCGAAGACCTGGGGGAGATAGCCAGCCTCGGCTAGTCGCTGGCGCACCGCGCCAACGATCTCGGCGACTTCGATCGCTGCAGGGCAGGTGGCCTTGCAGTTCAGGCAAGTGGTGCACTGATAGAAGCTGGCTGCCAACTCCTCTGAGGGCTCCACGGCCCCTGTCATCAGATTGTAGGCCAGAATGACATGGCCCCTGGCGTTCCGTGACTCCAAAGCGGTCTCGGCGAAGATGGGGCAGCCCAGGCGGCAGAAACCGCACTGGATACAGGCGTATACCTCGTCATCAGTAGGCTTGCCGTAGCTCTCCACCTCCTCGGGCCTCTCCAGCAGGTCGGTGAAGGCGAAATGATCGTAGATATCCTTCACGATATCATCAAGGCCCATCTTGCCGGGGTTCAGAATACCGTTGGGGTCAAGGGCTTGTTTGATGGTTCTCATGACGTCCTGCCCAACACCGAGCTCCTCGACCATGAAAGGTGACTTGGCCATGCCGGTACCGTGCTCGGCAGTGAGGGTACCATCCAGTTTCAAGGTCACCTGGATGAAGTCCTTGGCTATCTCTCTAGCCTTTTGCCAATGCTCTGGTTTCCTAGCATCTAGCAAGAGCACGGCATGGATATTCCCATCTCCCACGTGGCCGAAGCTGGCAATGCGGAAACCGTGCTTGTCCCCTACCTTTTGAACCTCCTTGATGACGTCCGGGATCTTGCTGATAGGAACGCCGAAGTCCTCAACCAGCGGTATCAACCGCTCGCCCCTTGCCACCTTCGAGAGGGCTGCCACCAATCCAGACCGGGCCGCCCAAATCTTGGCCATCTCCTGAGCATCGTCGGTCCACTCCATGCCTATCTGGTTATGTTTGTCGGCGATCTCGTGAATCTGCTCGAGTTGCTCCTGAACCATGGCCTTCTGGCCGTCCACCTCGATGAACAGCATGCAGCCGACCTCATCAGGGATCTCCAGACCCATGACTTCTTTGACCACACCCAGGGATACGCTATCCAGAACTTCGCACTTCGAAAGAGGAATGCCTTGGGTCAGGATTTCGCTTACCGTGTCTCCCGCATCTTCGAGGCCCTTGAAGCTTATGGTAGCGAAGGCCACATAACCCGGCTTCGGCAGGATCCTGGCCGTGATCTCGGTCACCACCCCAAGCGTGCCTTCCGACCCAATGAAGACGTGGGTCAAGTCGAAACCTGAGGAGCTCTTGGGTGCCGTGGTTCCTGTCTTGAGCACTCGCCCATCGGCCAGCACCACCTCCAGCGCCATAACCCAGTCTTTGGTACCGCCATACTTGACCGCGCGCTCGCCACTAGCGTTGGTGGCCACCGTACCCCCTATGGAGGCCAGGGGGCCGCTACTGGGATCCGGGGGGTAGAAGTGAGTGGGAGCCAAGGCCGCGTTCAGGCTATTGAGGATAACCCCCGGCTCCACCACCACATATCCATCCTCCCTATTGATCTCCTTTATCTCGTTCATCTTGGAGAGATCCAGGATGATGCCCCCTCTGGGAGCCAATACTGCTCCCGTCACACTGGTGCCAGAGCCCCTAGGGGTCACAGCTATCTTGCGTTCGTTGGCGAGGGCCATGATCTTCGATACCTGATCTGTCGAGTGCGCGAAGATGATGACCTCAGGGATGCCAACGTGAACTGACATGTCCCGAGAGTAGGACATCAACTCAACTTCGTCGGTCCTGACATTCTCCTCCCCGACAATCCCTTGCAGTTCCTTAATATGGTCCATGCTTTTGCCTCCTTGACTCCTGTGAGAGGTCATGTGGCCAGATATCCACCATCTACATAGATGGACTGGCCAGTGATGAAGCTTGAGGCGCCGGAAGCCAAAAAGAGAACCGCCCCCACAATCTCTTCGGGTTCACCCACCCGAGCGTTGGGGACGGCGCTCAAGTATCTGTCGGCACGCTCGGCATCCTCCCATATGGGCCTGCTAAAGTCCGTTCGGGTCAAGCCGGGTCCCACTGCGTTGACATTGATGTTATGCGGCGCCCATTCAGCGGCCATGCACATGGTCAGCATCTTCAAGGCAGCTTTGCTCGCGTGGTATGAGCCCATGCCAACACCCCCTCGTTCGGCCGCCACCGTGGTGATGTTGATGATTCTGCCTCCCCCTTGGCCGATCATCGTCCTTGCAACAGCACGGCTCAAGAGGAATGCTCCCTTACAGTTGGTGTCGAATATCCTGTCCCAACCCTTCTCCTTGAGATCCAGCAGAGGCGCTAGGTAGCTTGTCGCCGCATTGTTGACGAGGATATCTACCCTGCCAAACTCCCCTATTGCTGCCTCGACAAGGTTCTCTATCTGCTCACTGGAGGTAAGGTCCGTGACCACCGCCAGCGCCCTGCCACCGATCCCGCGGATCTCCTCGGCCACCGCCTCTATCTCGGCCTCCGTCCGACTGGCCACCACAACGCTGGCCCCTGCCTGGGCGAGCCCCAAAGCGATGGCCTTGCCCATGCCCTTTCCGCCACCAGTGACGATGGCTACCGCGCCTCTCAAATCGTATTCGACGCCAGTCTTCACGTTCCTCCCGAAGACACGCACGAGGTAGTGCGCGGCCGCCATCGCAAACGCGCACCCGTCACACCGGCAGCAGGAACGCCGGTCCATTAGCTCAAACCGGGGATCCCCTCCCTGCTAGTCTTTCTCCTCCAGGTACCGCTCTCTCAGTATGCGGTGCAGGATCTTGCCCGTCGCCGTCCTGGGCATCTCCTCAGGCGCGATGAAGTCCACGCTCTTGGGCCTGCGGTAGCCCGCCAGCTTGCCCCTCGTGAACTCGATGATCTCCTTCTCACCAGGGGGACTCTCCTGGTCCTTGGGGATGACCACGGACTTCACCGCTTCACCCCATTTCTCGTCGGGAACGCCGATGACCGCAACATCAAGCACGCCAGGGTGAGAGGCTACTACCGACTCCACATCGGAGGGGTAAACCTTCTCTCCACCGGTGATGATCATGTTGTCCTTGCGGTCTACGATGTAGAAATAGCCGTCCTCATCCTGCCTGGCCATGTCCCCAGCGCTGAAGTACTCCCCACGGAAGGAGCTTGCCGTCTTCTCTGGCATCTTCCAGTATGCGTCGAACATCATGGGCCCGCGGGAGTACAGTTCACCCACCTCACCCTGAGGGACAGGGTTGCCGTCCTCATCCAGGAGCTTGATCAGATCTGTCCCTGCGCATTCCGTGCCGATGGATCCCAGCTTCGTCAACTGCTCATGAGGCTTCAGCAGGGTCACCAAGCCGGCTTCAGTCGAGCCATAGGCTTCAAGGAGCTCAGCATTGGGGAACATCTCCAGGATCCCCAACTTGGTCTCCTTGCGGGCTGGAGCGGAGGAGATCAGCAATTGGCGTACCGAAGACAGATCATACTTGGCCCGCACTTCCTCCGGAAGGTTCAACATCATGATGTAGTGGGTTGGAACCAGCGAAGTGTAGGTCACCTTCTCCCGCTCGATGATCTGCAGCAGCTCCTCGGGATCGTATTGCCTGGCCCGGTGGATATACACCCCTCCACCGATGTAGCTGAAGACGAAGGAATAGAAGGTCGAGTTCACGTGGCACAGCGGCATCACGATCATCCCGATGTCGTCGGGACGGTAGCCAAAATCGACCTCATTGATCAGATAGAAAGCGGTGTAGGATTCGTGGGACCTGATGACGCCCTTGGGACGCCCCGTGGTGCCGGAAGTATAGAGATGGATCCAGGTGTCCTTGGGGTCGACACTCACCTCAGGCTCCGTGGGCGAGGCCTCAGCTATGATTCTCTCGTAGTTCAGGTAACCGTCGGGCGTCTTGCTCTCATCGCCGATGAAGATGAACTTGTCGGAACCGACCAGTTCGAGGTTGTCTTTGACGGCCTCAACCTCCTTCAGGAACTCCTCGCTGCAGATGAAGGCTTTGGACTCCGAGTTGTTGACCACGTACTCTATCTCCGGACCCACCCACCTGAAGTTGATGGGAACGACCACCATGCCTGCCTTGGCGGCCGCTAGATAGATGTCCATGTACTCCATGACATTGTACAGCAAGACGGAGATCCTGTCGCCCTTCTTGAGGCCCATGTCCATCCAGGCATTGGCCAGGCGACAACCCTTCTCGTTGTACTCCTTGAAAGTCAGCTCGTTGAAGCCATCCTTCACCGCCAGCCCCTTCACGGCCATCTTGTCGCCGAACTTCACGGCATTGACCCTCATGATCTCAGCAACATTCAACCAGACCGCCATCACGCCCCTCCTTCCCTTTGAGTGAAGTTCTTCACTTCCATGTTAGCACACCGCAATCTTAGCACCGCGGGCCTGTCCTGTCAAGAACTGCGGGACTGAAGACCGATCCCCGCCCGTCCTACAATAGGCTCTCCTGAGCCACAAGCCCGACGACGCCTCCCGGCATTCGCCACGCTCCGAGCGATGTTCATCAGCTCCCGCCCCAAGGCGGTTCGGCAGACGCTCGGTGCTGGATCGACAAAGAGATGTCACACCACTAACCACTGATCCTCAAGGAGGGTAGTTCACACCGCAACGGTCGGTGTGAACTACCCGGGATTGCAGGCTACGCTCACCACGAGCAAGACTGGTCTGGCCTCGAGTCGCCTCTAAGAAGCACTCTTCTTGGACGAGATCCTACTCCTCCTTGGGCTTAGCCAATACCTCGGCCATGAACTCCTCATTCACCAAGCCAGCTTCGTCAAGCAGTCGCCGGTACTTGATGAAGTCTATCGTGTCCTTGCCGGTTATCTTCTTGGTGTTGAAGGCGTGGAAGCCCAAGAAGGCCTCGCTGGACATGTTCGTCGCCAGCCAATGGCGGTAGTACAGCTTGCCCTGATCCCAGAAGAACTTCTTCTTGGCCCTGATGGAATCTATGGACATCTGCAGGCAGTTGGGGAACAGGTTGGTGAAGGTCCAGAGCATCTTGTCGACTTCCTCGTCAAGCAGTTCGAAATCAGCAGGCGTATTGTAGACGAACTCCCTGGCCTTCTTGAATTCGTCCCCGGTCTTGAACTCGCCGTAGACGATCTCTCCGTCACTCACATACTCGTCGGTGATAACCTGCGGATTCCTGACCCAGTTGCCATCCTCGTCCTTCAGTACGCGAAGAACCTTGCTCAGATATCCCTTGCGGGACATCTTGTATGCGGTCCACATCTCACAGGAGATGCAATTCCACATGGCGTCCTCGATGCCCAGGTACCAAGGAAGGAAGTCAGAGGAGCCGCCAACCGGAGCGGAGCCATGCCTTGGACCGGCCTGCCCATAGATTGCCAGATCAGAAGAAAGACAGAGGTCACAAGCGCCACCGATCTCCTGACCACCGGCCACCCTCATCCCATTGGCTCTGCAAATGACCGGTTTCTTGCAGTCGAGGATGCTGTCCACCATGCCGTTGAAGAGGTCCATGTAGAGGGCGTACTCGGTCGGTCTACCGCTATAGTACTCGGCATACTCTTTGGTGTTGCCACCTGTACAGAAGGCCCTGTCGCCCACACCCGTGAAGACCACCGCCACAACACTGCGATCAGCGGAGGCGTTGGTCATCCCCGAAATCACTCCCTTCACCATCTCGGTAGTGTAAGAGTTGTACTGGCGCGGGTTGTTGAGCCAAACCCAGGCGCTGTACAGCCCTTCTACGGGGTTGCCTTTCGGATCAACGATGGGCTTCTTCTCGTACACGACGCAGGGAGGGCTGTCCATAGCGCCCAAATACTCGTCCCCCCAGAGAGTGTGGTCCTTCTTCTCGTGCTCCCTTGGTAGCCACTCTAGTGCCATTCCAATCCTCTCCTTTCCCTATGCTACTGTATTGGTTCTTGTACTCAAGCCCGCTAACGT
>JAUWYD010000200.1 GCA_030616025.1 Chloroflexota bacterium | reverse complement strand
CAAAAAAGCTTCATCCTGCGGGGATGAAGCCGAATAATGCCAGTACGGCTCAGCCGTGCTTTCGTCGTAAGACCCGCCACTCTCGGTATGTCAAGCCTCCCACTGCTACCATGGCCAGTCCCAGGAACGCAGTGACTCCTGCGGGGAAGGAAGATCGTTCTCCCGTTGCGACTTCGAAGGCATCAACCGCTATCACATTGCCCTCCGAGGCCAGGTTTCCTCGTTCCAGCACGGTCAGCTCTAGAACATGTTCTCCATCGTCGACTTGATATGCCAGGGGTATTCGCTGCCGCCAACGAGTGACTGGGCTGAACAAATCGACGTAAGACTGGCCTTGCCCGTTTTGGGGTAGACTATCCAGCGCATGACCGTCCAGCGTAACCTGCACGCGCCCTCCATCAGGGCCCAACCGGGCGATCAGATCCACGTTCTCACCTCCGAAGGCCAAAGTCAGGCTGGATCCCGCAGCATCGCTGACAACCTGTGCCTGGCCGCTGGCTTCGGGCTCGATCACCGCCTTCCAGTCGCCCTCAAGGCTCACGGCGGGATTAGCTTCCTGATAGTAACCAGGGCCGACAGGCGCCAGCAGTTCCTGCGCCGCCCCTTTGACTGCGTAGTAGACCAACCGAGGCGTGAAGTCAACATCGACCATACGAAAGTAGTAGTCCGAACTATCGGGGGAGATGTTGCCCACCTGCCTGAAATACCAAATGTTGAATACTCCAGCCCAGGGCCAGTTGGAAAGCGCATGGTCGATCCCTCGTACCGTGAAGTCAGCCTGGTCCTCTTCACTGACCCGCTTCCAGGTAAGCTGTTCCTCGGGGAAACTGTCAGGCGATGCGTTCCAACCGTACTCGTCGAACCAAATAGGTTTGTCGAAGTCGCCGTAGAGCTCCATCACCTCGCGCAGTGAGAGTACCCTCTGGAAGTTCAGAACTCGTGGCTGTGCTGGTTCCTCAGGAGGGCTGCCGAGGCCGAAGGCGTTGGCCGAGAGGATGTCGAAATACTCCTTGGCACCGGCACGGTACATCGCGTCCAAGAAGTCGATCTCATTCATGCTGATCCACTTCCCTGGCTCCGGATGCTCTTGTCCGAGCGTAATGGCCAAGGGCGCGCTCAAGACATAGACGTTGGGGTCCGCCTCCTTAGCGCGCTGATAGGCGATACGCAGGAGATCCACGTATTCCGCGGGGTCTACGGGCCTGTTTCCCCACTCGGGGAAGATGTTGGGCTCGTTCCAGACCTGAATGTACCTGATTCTCCCACGGTAGCGATCTACGAAGGTGTAGACGTAATCTCCGTAGTCGTCAAAGCTGTCGGGGGGGCGCTCCTTGTAGGTGTCGTCCTCTCTCGTCCAATCTGGGGGTCTGTCGAGCCGCGCTATGATTTGCAACCCGTATTCCTCACACAAGTCCACTATGCGATCGTATTTCCCCCAGCTATCTTGGTTCATCCGCTCGTCGTAGAATTCTCCCTTCCGAAGCGGCTCTATTTGCTCCCATGGGAACTGTTGCTTGACCCAGCCCAGACCGGCCTCCCGGGCCATCTGTAGCGTCTTCCTCAGCTTCCACTCCTCCACCTCCCGATCCAAGAAGAAATTGGCTCCGAAGGGGTTCACATCGGTGTTGGGGATGCGCTTGGCGGCGCGATATCCTGAGGTGGCTCGCCTCGCGGAGAAGACAAGAGGTATGAGGGTATTGACCAGTAGTATCGCCGTTATCGCCAGGCAGAGGAGCAGGAAGTAGAACCTAGCGTTGGATCTTACGCTTGCAAGCACTAATGTCTCTCCCAGAAGCGAGGCGCAAGAGGTGCCTCTATTGAAGCAGGATTATAGATTAGCCTCTCCCAATTGTCAAATCAGACGCGCTCTGATACAATTGCCAAGAGAAGGGCCGCCATGCAGATAGTAACTTCGCACGAGAACACGGATTTCGACGGCCTAGCCTCCATCCTGGGCGCAGCGAAACTATACCCCAAGGCTATTGCGGTCTTGCCTCAGCGGCTCAACCGCAACCTGCGGGACTTTCTTGCGCTGTATTGGGATGAGTTGCCCTTCGTGCGCCGAGAGGACATGCCTCGTGGCCGCATCAGCGAGATGACCTTGGTGGATACACAGAGCATACCCTCGCTGAAGGGGCTGTCTGCGGATACGGATATACGTTTCATAGATCATCACCCGGTGGAGACGAAACTGGAAGACCGGATGAGCTTTCACAGCGGAGACGTGGGCTCAACAACTGCCCTTCTGGTTGACCAAATCTGCCAGACTCACGTGTCCGTCTCTCCGGTGGAGGCCACTCTCCTGCTACTGGGGATATACGAGGACACCGGTTCTCTGAGCTACCCAAGTACCAGGCCGATGGATGCACGGTCCGCGGCTTGGCTCCTAGAGCAGGGAGCCAATCTGGAGGTGGTCAACGAGTTCCTGCATCGTCCCCTCACCGAGGACCAAAGGCAACTCTATCAGAAGCTCATAGAAGCCGCAGAGTTCCACGAGTTCGCCGGCCAGACAGTCGTCATCGCCAGCGCGAAGGCTACTGGCTATCTTGAGGAGATCTCGACTTTGGCGCATAAAGTGAGGGACTTGTACGAGCCGGCGGCGCTTTTCCTGATCGTTGACCTGGAGGTCCGTATCCAACTGGTGGCTCGCAGCAGTTCAGAAGCCATAGATGTGGCGCACATAGCCCGTCAGTTTGGCGGTGGTGGCCACAGAAAGGCTGCCGCGGCTCTGGTCAGGGGCCAAAGCCTGAGCGAAACCCGAGAACAGTTGTTAGAGGTCCTGGAAAAGTCGATACAGCCGGCCATGACTGTGAGGGAGCTGATGTCCTACGGGGCACACACCCTGGCCCCGGACACCTCGGTGCGGGAGGCTGAGGACATGATGCGGCGCTATGGACACGAGGGTTTCCCCGTGGTGGCGGAAGACGGCAAGCTGCTCGGAGTCCTAACGCGTCGGGAGATTGACAAAGCCCTGCAGTATCAAAGAGGAGACGCCTCCATCAAGAACTACATGCACAAAGGAGGAATCGCAGTTGCTCCCTCGGATCCTGTGGAGTACCTGCAGGAGGTGATGATGGAGCACGACGTGGGCCAGGTACCGGTGGTTGAAGGAGGAGAGATTGTCGGCATAGTGACCCGAACCGATCTAATCAAGCTTTGGAGTAAGCCCCGTCGGCGCTCGCGTGCCGACGAGATGGCGACTCGAGTACGGGAGGCCCTTCCTTCGGAGCTCTTCGATTTTGTGCTGCAAGCGAGTCAGTCAGCCAGGGAGATGGGTTATTCTCTCTATTTCGTAGGCGGTTTCGTGCGCGATCTCCTGCTGGGTAAGCCCCACCTGGATTTGGACCTCGTGGTTGAAGGCGATGCTATCGCACTGGCCAAAGGTCTCTCCAGTGTCGCCGGCGGGCGTGTTCACAGCCACGACCGTTTCGGCACGGCGAAGCTGATCTTCGACGGGGAGGACACAGTTGTGCCTTTTGTCGACTTCATTACCGCTCGGAGGGAGTTCTACGAGTATTCGACAGCGTTGCCCCAAGTGGAACGTAGCTCCATCAAGCAGGATCTGTACAGGCGCGATTTTACCATCAACACCATGGCTATCAGCCTGGACGAGGACGCCTTTGGACAACTGCTCGACTACTACGGCGGGGAAAGAGACCTGGAGGAGGGACTGATTCGCGTCCTGCACAATCTCAGCTTCATTGAGGATCCCATCCGCATTCTGCGGGCGGTTCG
>JAUWYD010000345.1 GCA_030616025.1 Chloroflexota bacterium | reverse complement strand
ACGGTATGGCGTTGCCATAATGAGCTGACCTTCCTCAACGGACTATGAGCACTACATCTTGGGGCCTTTGGCTCTGTCACGTACCATATATAGTGCAATCTGATTATAGCACAAGCTTCGGGCGATGCAAAGGCACCTTGTCTGTGATGGGATGCCTGGGCTCCCAGGCCCTCTTGCGATACGTTCTCAGCCTTGGGAGACAGTCACCGCCGCTGCGGGTGGTCACCTTCACGGCTTTGGGCCGGTCGCTCGCCCATGGGAAGCCGGATGGCGCAGATTGATCCTTTCAGTCGCTGGCGGCAAGCTCGAATTCGCCGCTCAGATACATCCCCACAAGCTCACGGATGATCCTGCTCATGGTGGTTCCCTCTTCGGCTGCTTTCTTCTTGAAGGCCGTGTGCGTCTCTCTCGACACCCGGATCATGATGTTCTTGTCTTTTCTCATCACCACCTCCATGTATATCTTGCTATACACTATCTTACCGGGCCATCGGTAGTTTGTCAAGTCTGTTGGCGGACGTGTGATCCTGCTTGCGCTATCTGTTGTAAGTCAGTGCTCCGGCAGGTCGCGCTCTGAGCGAGCGAGCGTGAGGGCACGGATCCCGAGGCTGACACGGCTGTTTGGCGAAGGGGAGGTCCGCCTTTCCGCTGTGCCTCTTGCAGCTGTCTCTTGCGTTTTCAAAGGGCGTGCTGTATAGTTCTACAGAACTCGCGTGGCCCCGGCGACTGGGGCAGGTAGGAAACTCGACGGGAGTTCGCATATGTCTGACCCAAAGACCACCTATTTGCGGATGAAGGGCAACATGCAAAGGGTGCTAGCGCTTCCTCTGGAGGGCAAGGAAGGAGTATTCCGCGATTTTCTCGTGGGATACCTTATGGTTGAGCACTCCTATTCTGAGGACAGAGCCTTGAGGCTTGTAGCGGGCAATGAGGCCTCCATTCTGGTGATGCTCACAGAAGAGCATGCCTCCGGTCTGTGGTAGGCGCGCTAGCGAAGAGCACTCGTGGGACGCTCTGGTTCTCCACGAAGACATCTGGACCACAGTAGGATACCGCTGAACCCCCTTCAGACTCGGGACGTCACGCGGCGTAGATCCTCTGCCACCGAGACGGAAAGCCTCTCAGGACGATCAGCCCATAACACTCATGCTTGCACACGCTCCCTCATGACGCCTCCCACCGCCGTGGTGCGTGCCGGTCAGACTGGACTGCGTGTCACGCCGCGAGGGCGGTGACTGGGCCAACCGATATGGAGGGCCAGGTGTTGAGGCCCACGCTCCAGATCGCAGCCTGTCCCTCGTAGGCGTTCTGCTCTCGCCGGGCGCACTCAGCTTGTTCCACGGCCCCTGCCATGAAGCGCCTGCACGAGAATCTAAGTACTTCGTAGGCACACCCGTGAGTGGAGACCACCGCTCGATCCTGCTCCATGTGCGTCGCACTGGTGGCCGATGTTCGACCACTCGCACGGCCGGTTCAAGCAAGCAAGGATCAATGACAAGGGGACAGACACCCTGTTGACGGGTAGAGAGGTCTCTGTAGTCGCACATCCGTTTCGGGGCCCGCGAAACCTGAAAGCGCTTGCCTCCACAACTGCTTGTGAAGTATATTTATGTAACTGCCCGGGAGCTTGAGGCGGAACGAGGACGCGACGGGCAGTATGGCTAGTAGGTCGGCTGTATGCTAGAGACGATGTGAAACCCTTGCGCCGAAACAGACCAAGGCAGAGCAATTGGTGGTTACAACCATGGGCCATTCTGATCGAGGGCGACGCCGAAGAGATGTCGTTGGATGAGATCATCGCTGCAGAGGAAAAGGCTGCCTCTACCGATGCGACCATCTCCGCCTGGATCAAGTAGACGAGGCAGGAAATGACCGTTAAAGGGATGTTCCTCAAGGGTGACCAGTCGAAGCAGGTGGAGATGGCGCCAGGGGTCCTGCGCCGGACACTTAGCCACGGCGAGGAGATGCTCCTTGCTGAGTTCACGCTGTCTGGGGGGGCCGAGGTTCCAAGTCACAGCCATCCCCACGCCCAGGTTGGCTACGTCGTGGGCGGGCGCATGCAACTGACCGTAGGCGACCAAACTGAGACCTTCGAGGCGGGCGATAGCTACTACATCCGCGGCGGTGCGCCTCA
>JAUWYD010000068.1 GCA_030616025.1 Chloroflexota bacterium | reverse complement strand
TCTGCCGCCGACGTTCACGCCTACTCCCACGGAAACAGCCACCCATACGCCGACCGAGACGCCCACTGCAGTGCCGACTTCCACTCCAGTGCCGACTTCGACTCCAGTGCCTCCAACGCCGACCCATACGCCAAGGCCGCCTACTCCGACGTTCACAGCTGCCCCGCCGACGCCGACCCTCACCTCGGTGCCTCCGACTAATACGCCAGAGCCTCCAGCGTCCACCAACACGCCTACCGCTACTTCTGAGCCTGTGGGCAGTTGCCCCAACCGGCCTGGGGTCAGCATCCGCGATATAAGTCCCCAGCCAAGGGATTGGGCATGGGTGGAAGAGAACTTCGGAGGGGTGGCGATACAACCGGCATCGAGTTGTCCAGGCGGTGCGGTCTATGCTGTGGATACGCTGCAGGAGTCTACTTCTATCTCCCTGGCCGCTATCGTGCTTGATCGCACTAGAAATGCAGTGGCGGATGTACCGGTGGCTTTCTTTGGGTTTGACAGTACCTCGTGCCCTGGCACCTTTATGGACACCGCAGGCGCCTGCCGGCCCAATGCCTGTGTGATGCAAACTAACCAGGACGGGGAGGCCAACATACCCACGTCATGGGCGGGGAGCGGTTACGACCCCGCTCAAGGACCGGGTGGGCACGCTATCTGGGTTATGGGCTCGATAGCCAGCGATTGTGCGACAGGCTTGGGGATGGTCTTCAATACTTTTCACAATCACTTGAATGTTACTTTTCGCGAGATCCCATAGCGAACACATGCTGAGAGGATCAGTTTGCCTGCGCGAAGTCGTAGAGGATGGTTACCCTGGGTCTTGCTCATCCTGGGGCTAGGTGCAATGCTGATACTGGGCTTGATGTCCCCGTGGCGACTTTGCGTGGTGGAGAAGGAAAGACCTGAAACCGCGGCGCTGCTGCACTATTTGTGCGAGCAGTACATCGTAGGCGCCAGCGATTCATACGCTGCAAACGGCGACCTGGCTCAGGCACGAGACCGGCTGACTGAGCTGGGGGAGGAGGATCCAGCTTCGGTCGTGGCTGAGTTGGCAACTAGCTACATCGGAACCGATGAGGACGTAGAAGCTACCAGACGATTGATCACCCTGGCGCAGGCTCTGGGAGCCGAGGACGAGTCTATGGCGGAATACTTGGTCGCCACTGCACCCAGCCCTACACCAACCGAGACGCCTATCCCTACCCTCGTGCCGACTGAGAGCCCGGCACCGACCGAGACACCCACCTTGGTTCCTACGGCGACTAATACCCCCCTCCCCCCTGCTCCGCCGGCCCCGACTGCCACCAAGGCCCCCACTCATCCAACCGCTGTGCCTCGGGAATGGGATCGTCGCCTGGACTACTTTGGGCGCACAGTCAGGATGGAGGAGGCCCAGGCCAGCTCTGGGCAATGGTATTGGAGGCTGGTCAGGAACACATGGCAGGAGGAGTGCGGGGGCAGGCATCACATCTACGTCGAGGTACTGGATAGGAGCGGAAACCGTTCCTTCGGCCAGACGGTGGTCATCGAATACGGCAGCGTGCCTCATCCTGAGCCTTATCCTCAGGCTGACAAAACTGGGGAGGAGTATGCGTTCAACTACCCTATGAATGAGCTGCTAGGTGCCTACAATGTCTACATCGCTGGTGACCCGAGCGACAAGGCGTATGGCCTAGGACTGGGGACACGCGCAGATCCGTACAGGAAACATCACACCTGTTTCCTGCTCACCTTTCGCCGCACCTACCAGCCCTGAGAGAGAGTTGTCATGTTCGCTGATCTGAGAATCAGACACTGGCTATTATTGATTGTGGGTTGCGCTCTTGGCCTCGGTATCGGCTTGGCGATCACGTGGGTTGTCTGGCCAGTGCAATACATTGACACCGACCCCGTTGACCTGCGTGGAGAGCACAAAGACGACTACGTGATGATGATAGCGGCCGCTCACTCGCAACATGGTGACCTGGGGTTGACTGAGCTCAGATTGGATCAGCTCGGTTTCGACGATGCCAAGCGAGTGGTGGTGGGCCTTTTCCAAAGGTATGGCGAAGCAGGATACGGGGAAGAGGCCCGCAGCCTGGCTCGATTGGCCTACGACCTGGGGGTAAAGGATGTGGCGTTATTGCCGTACCTCGCAACACCCACTCCGACCCGCGAGATCATCCCCTCGCCAACAGTCACGCCCACTGTGGAGGCCACGATCACCCCGACGCCTACTCAGCCCTCCCCGGAACCCACGGCCACACCGACGGAACCTCCTCCTGAGCCCACTGTTCTGGCGACGCAGCCGCCTCTCACGGAGACTCCTACGCCGGCAGCAGGGGTTGATTTCCAACTGGTGGAGCAGACTGATCTGGGTTGCAGCACCGATTGGGACGGCGATTACATCCTGGTCTACGTTAAGGGCGAGCATGACAGGGGTTTGGCCGGCGTGCAGATTGTGGTTGCTGGCCCTGAGGGTGAGGATACCTTCTTCACTGGTCTGAAGCCTGAGGTAGACCCCGGCTTCGCAGACTTCCGGGTCACGGCTCCCGGCACCTACACCGTCCAGGTACTGAACGGCATGAGCCAGATAGCAGAGGAGCTCGCTTTCGGCGACGCTTGCCCTGCTGAGAGCCCCCATCACTCGTGGCGAGTCATCTTCAGAAGAGTCAGCGGGTAACTACCGCTTACTCTTCCCGATTGGGGTCACGACAGGCGATGCCATACTCCCCAGGCGGCGGCCAGCAGCGATTGCAGGAGATGCAGAAGGATTGTTCCTGGCCCGCGCGCAGTCGCGTCGCCAGGTCTGGCTCCCGGATGAGGGGGCGGGACAGGGAGGTGAAGTCAGCGCTGCCTTCTTCCAGGATGCTCTCCATGACCTGCTTGGAGCGCATTCCGCCGACCAGGATGATCGGCAAATCGGTCGCCTCTCGTGCCTGACGGGCCGCTTCTAGGAAGTATGCTTCGTCCTCAGCGCGGAGAATGTCCTTGCGCACACTGGTGCGACCAATACCCCCGCTGATCTCCAGCGCGTCGATTCCCCAGCCTGCCAGATGACGTACGATCTCCACGCTCTCTTTGAAGGTGAGGCCATCGCGAACATAGTCCTCCATGCCTAGCTTGATAAGCACAGGGTAGTGGTCACCCACTCGGTCGCGGACGGAGACAGCCGCCTCTTCCAGGAAACGCATTCTACGGGCCGGGGTGCTGCCCCAGCGGTCTCGACGCCGGTTGGCAGCCGGGGAGTTGAACTGATTGATCAGATATCCGTGAGCGGCGTGAATCTGCACTCCGTCGAAACCTGCGGCCTGGGCCCGCCCTGCAGCGTCTCCAAAGGCGGCGAGGATGTCCTTGATCCCGTCTTCGTTCAGTTCCTGGGGACGTTCCTTGCCCTTCGATGAGGGCACTGGCGAAGGAGCCACAGGGAGGCCAGGAATGGCTTCCGAGGCGCATTCCCTACCGCCGTGGTTGAGCTGCATCACTACTAGGCCGTTCTCCTCGTGGACGGCCCTGGTGAGCATCTCCATGGCGGGCATGAGGTCGTCGCGATGGATGCCGGTCATTCGAAGGTGGCAGCGACCTCCCTCGTGGACGAAGGCGTGTCCGGTGATGATCAGGCCAACTCCACCCCGCGCCAGCTCGCCGTACAACTCGGCGAGGGGCTGTTCTGGTCTGCCATCCAGGTCACTCATACGTTCCGCTGTAGCTGAGCGTATCAGACGGTTCGGCAACTCCAGACTGCCGATTGAGCTTGGCTCAAACAGCATGGACATTGTTCTCATCTCCACACACTGTCTCATAAGTGGACGCGGGTATCATCGGGCTTTGCCTCAATATACCACCAGGGACAGTGAATAGGCAAGGTGTTGGCGGCAACTTCATAGACATGGGGTTCCATGGACACTGGTCATCGTCATGTTCCCACGTGGCTGCGGCTGTCCCAGGCCGCAGAGGAGGGACTGAGTTCTCCGGCGTCATTGGCGACCTGGATCGAACGATTCGATGTGATGGCACTGCGTCGGGGGAGATACTGGGCGGGCTTGCCTGCACCGGGTGGGAGTTGAGGATTCATGAGAAGCTGCTACTCCTTCGGCCACGTCGAAAAGGATGCCCTGCGTCCAGTTCTGCGATGCTTTGCCGCGTGGAGTTTCGCAAGTGCTTGACAAGGGGGACGCGACTTGGTATACTTGAGTGGGTGGAGGGGGTTTCTTCCGCACTTGGTTGCGGAGTCATCCCCTCGTCTTCTCTTCAGTGGAAGATCACCCAAGATAGCAAAGGGATACTTGTCTGTGATACCGATATTTCCTTTTACTGCCATTGTTGGTCAGGGATCAATGAAGCGTGGTCTGATCCTGAACGCCATCAACCCGCTGATCGGGGGAGTGCTCATCCGCGGGGAAAGGGGTACGGCCAAATCGACGGCCGCTCGTGCTCTTGCCGCCTTGCTGCCTGAGATCGAGGTGGTGGCCGATTGCCCTTTCGGTTGCGACCCCCATCGGCCTGATGCAATGTGTGATGCATGCGTCGATCGGTACCGCCGTGGGAAGAAGTTGCCCGTCGCCAGCCGACCTATCAGAATGATAGACCTTCCTGTCAGCGCCACCGAGGATCGTGTGGTGGGGACGCTGGATATCGAGCGGGCAATCAAGACCGGGGAGAAGCGTTTCGAACCCGGCGTGCTAGCCACGGCCAACCGAGGGATGCTGTACCTGGACGAGGTCAACCTGCTGGACGACCACGTAGTAGACGTGCTCTTGGACTCGGCAGCCATGGGGGTCAATGTCGTAGAGAGAGAGGGCATCTCTTTCTCCCATCCCGCCCAGTTCATCCTCGTGGGCACGATGAATCCTGAGGAAGGCGAGCTGCGCCCCCAGCTTCTGGACCGTTTCGGCCTCTGTGTGATAATAAGCAGCATAGCCGATACGGAGGCACGCAAGGAGATTCTGGTGCGGCGTATCCAGTACGAAGAGGATCCGGTGGCTTTCTACGAAGCGTGGCGGGAGGAAGAGGAGAGGGTGGCGCAGCAGATTACGCGGGCCAGGGAGCTTATTAACGGAGTCTCGTATGCCGAAGAAGACCTCTCCGCCATCGCCCAACTCACAGCTGAGCTGGTCGTGGACGGGCACCGAGGCGACATCGTCATTCTCAAGGCCACCATGGCCCATGCAGCTTTCGAGGGGCGCGATAGGATCACCTACAGGGACATCCTGCTGACAGCGGAACTGGCTCTGCCGCATCGTCTAAAGAAGCGGCCTCTCCAGCAGGGCGAGGCACGCCTGCAGCAACTGAGGGAGGAACTGCGGGCGCTGGAGACTCAGACTGCCGACCGCAGGGCTCCCATACTGGAGGAACGCTCTTCCGCGGGTAAAAAAAAAGACCTGAGCGGCGATGAGCCCGCAACCGATGACAAACTTCCCCCTCTGGAATCGATCCCCAGAAGGCAGCAAGACACCCTGAATGGATCTTCCTCACCCAGTCGACAGGGTGTGCCTGTGCCCATGGGCGAGCCCCTCAGGGTGCCCCGCCTGACCACCCCTTTGGACCGACTCTCCAGGCGCATGTCGGGTAGGCGCAGCCCTACCCGCACGAGCCGTAAGCGAGGACGTTACGTCTTCAGCAGACCCATGGAAGGCCGGATAGACGATATCGCTTTCGATGCCACCATCCGTCAGGCGGCGCCTCATCAGGTCCGCAGGCAACGCTCAGATGTCGCTCTCGCGGTGGAGATGGATGACTTGCAGCGAAAGGTGCGCGTGAGCCGAGCAGCCAATCTTGTGCTCTTCGTGGTGGATGCCAGTTGGTCCATGGCGGCGGCGGAGAGGATGGTGGCCACCAAGGGGGCCATCCTGTCCTTGCTTCAAGATGCCTATCAGCGCCGGGACAAAGTGGGGCTCGTCGTCTTCCGCCAGAACGGTGCCGAACTCCTCTTGCCACCCACTTCCAGCGTCAGGCTGGCACAGAGAATGCTGGACGACATAACCGTGGGAGGCAAGACACCTCTGTCCAGTGGCCTGCACCTTAGTTACCAGGTGTTCGTGCGCGAGATGCGGCGAAACCCTCAAGTGATGCCGCTCATGATTCTGCTCACGGATGGGGCTGGAAATGTCTCCATGACCGACCTCACCCCGCGCGAGGAGGGCTGTCAGATAGCGGCGCTGATGCAGCGCAGCAACATCCGTTCGGTGGTCGTCAACACAGAGCACAAGTCGTTTGACCGGGGGCTAGCTGAAGAGCTGGCCTTCTA
>JAUWYD010000123.1 GCA_030616025.1 Chloroflexota bacterium | reverse complement strand
CTGATGACTCGTGCCCTCTGGACGCAGTTGGCCTGGGGCAGTCACTGGACATGGCATCCCGCTGAGGTCTCTCTGCTCGTTGTGTGGCTGATCCTCACTATGACCCTACACGCACGGTCCATGCCCCGTTGGCAAGGCAGGCCCCTGGCCCTTCTCTCGCTTCTGGGGTTCAGCTTAGCGATGCTGAGCCTGCCCGTGCTCGCACAAGGGGCCGCGCCCACCTGGTAGGGGCGACGATCTCAGTGTCTTTCCCACCTGGGCGCTCCTCCTGCTGGCTGTTATCTTGAGCGGCGAACCACGGTCCCGCGCCCACCTAGTTGCAGACCGGATCTCACGGCCTGATGGCAATCAGAACGGGCTCAGGCTGGTGGGAATTGTCTGTCAGTGCACCGCGTCACCCGTCATAGCGCACCCCAACGTCCGGATCGAGGCGGGCGCCAGAGATCAGATAACGAGACTGTGTGACGAGCACGTCGGCGTGGCAACGTCTTGTCCTGCCCGGCAGCGATCTTACCAGATCATCAACCCCGTGGCTTCGTCATGAGTTCGCTCAGGGACTGGGCCTTCCAGTGCGGTGATGGAGAACTCGCACACAAAGGCCACATTCCCCTCCACCAGGTGCCCGCCAAAGCAGCGACCTTTCCTGTCAGCCAAGGTGATGTGACAGTGAAGGAAGACCTCGCCCTCCTTGCGGGATATGTTGCCAACCAAGGAGGCGATCTCCATACCCTCGTCGAAACGAATCTCACCGCGGCTGGCGGTCTCCTGATCGTAGTATCCCACTGCGCCGCGCTGCACCACGCCTAGAGCCTGGATGCTCCCAGCGTTTACCTCATGTTGGACACAGAACTCTGTCAGCCCATGCAGGATGTCATCTCCCATTTCAAGCCGGCCAAGTAGAACTCTCCGCCCGTTAAACGAAAAGGATTTCATCGCCATACCTCTGCAACCACACCATCGGAACTATATGCCTTCGCTCGCTCATAGCAAGCGGCCCCATCCGCGGCCAAAGTCAGTAGACCCTGTACCATTCGGCCAGGTCTCTCTTGAAGGAACCCTGCTCTCAGGCTGAGATGATCTCACCCCCTTCCCATCTGGCTACAAGTACTGGCCCTCTCAAGTCAGTCAGGCCTTCAAGAAGACGTACGAAGGCTTTCGGGTCTCCGCTCGTATAGAAGGCACGCCTGCCGCCTTCCTCCTCCCTCAGCAGACCTTCTCTTCTCAGCACCCGCCCGGTCTGACTAGCTACGGCTTGACTCGGATCAATGATCTCCACCCCATCCCCCATTATCTCCTCTATAAGCGGCCGCAGGAATGGGTAATGTGTGCAGCCCAGAACCAGTGAATCTACTCCCGCGTCCAGCATCGGCTGGAGACACCTGAACAGCATCCGCTTGGTCCTGGCATCGTCCACGAGTCCAGCTTCCACCTTCTCCACCAGACCACGACAGGTCTGGGTCAGCACATCGATATCGGTGGCGAACCTCTCTACAAGGCTGGCGAAGAGGGCTCCCTGAAAGGTAGCCTCAGTGGCGATGACCCCTACGACCTTGCTATCGGTCCGTTCGGCAGCGGGCTTCACCGCCGGTTCCATGCCCACAATGGGCACACTGAACGTTTCGCGCAGATAGCGCAAGGCTGCCGCAGACGCTGTGTTACAGGCCACTACTATGACCTTGACCCCCTGCGAGAGCAGAAAGGCGACGATGCCTTGGGCGAGACGTTGGATCTCCTGGTGTGTACGGCGCCCGTATGGACAGTGGACGCTGTCGGCGAAGAATAGCACATCCTCTTGAGGGAGCTCCCTGACGATCTCACCCATCACCGAGAGGCCTCCCACTCCGGAGTCGAAGATCCCGATTGCTCCTGCGTTTCTCGTCATCGGCCTCACTCTGAGGGCGGTCTGGTCCAAGTGCGAGGCAATTATCCATGTCGCCGCTCGATTTGTCAAGACTTGCTCGCTCAATAGAATTGCCGTACAATATCTGAAGAACCATCTAGATCTCGAATTCGGCCGAGAGACTGGTTGTTTATGAGGGTCCGATTATCGGCGAGCCTGTCACTGACGCGGTGCAGGCCGTCGTCATCATCGAGCCGAGAAGACTGGCCAACCCCCGTCATATAGCTGGTGACGCACCGTGGTATGTGGAAGGCTCAAAGCAAGGTATTGTCACTTTGATCCGCGGGGGCATGAGAAACGAGATTTCGCTTCAGGAGGTTTGATTCAGCATATGCCAATCTATGAGTACGAGTGTCAGGCCTGCAGGCACAGATTTGAACGACTGCAGCACTTCTCAGATGAACCCGTGAAGGTTTGTCCCGACTGTGGAGCGCCTGTACAGCGTGTTATTCAACCCGTGGGCATAATCTTTAAAGGCTCTGGGTTCTATGTGACCGACAACCGTCAACTGCCTGCCAAGGAGGCGGCCAAGGAGCTACCGGGAGGAGACGGCGGGGAGGCCAAGGAGAAGGACAAAACTACGGCTGGCAACAAGGAATAGGGACGGGTGTGACTTCCCTGCTAGAGTTGGAATTGCCCGGTCGCTCGAACCACCTTGGACCGGTAGTTGCGCACATAATCAAGGAGCTTCGTCTCCAGCCCCTCCCACCCTTCGCTTCCCAGTATCGTCATCATGGTGTCCCTGTCTTTGGTGATGCCTCCAGCCAGCACCTGAGGGCCGTTGCCAACTACGGTGTACCAGGCCTCAGTGGGTTGAATACCTAGCTTCATCAGTTCAGGGGTGAACTCTCGGGTTACGAACTCCATGTACTCTGCTTCCTTGCCGGCTTTGATATCCCAACTCATGAGCAGTTTTATCATGGTTCAGCCCCTTCTTGTGCTACTTCCCCGCTTCTTCAAGCATACCAAATTGTAGGGATTTGGGCAAATCGTCCAGGGGCGGTTCCTCGGGCAAGAGATGCGCGCAGTCGTCCAAAGAGTAATCAAAGCCTCAGTGTCCGTAGATGAAAAGACAGTCGGCAGTATCGGCCGAGGATTGGTCGTGCTTCTTGGCGTGACCCACGATGATGGGGAGGAGGAGGCCAGGTTCCTGGCCGGCAAGATAGCCAACCTACGCATTTTTGCCGACGACCGGGGCAAGTTCAACCTTTCAGCGCTCGAGGTAGGCGCTGATGCGTTGGTGGTATCCCAATTCACGCTGTACGGCGATGCCCGTAAGGGCCGGCGACCCAGTTTCACGAAAGCCGCTCCACCGGAGGTGGCCGGGCCACTCGTGGAGCAGTTCGTGACACTCTTGGAGCAAGAGGGCCTGCACGTCGAATCGGGCGTCTTTGGCGCGATGATGCTCGTGGAGATTCACAACGACGGCCCCGTAACGATCATCTTGGAACGATAGCCTGCTAACCTGCCACCACCTGCTTTACCCACTCTATCCCCTCCCTGATGAAGTCCACATCCGCAGGATATTCGGGAGAGTATTCCAACACAAGAGTGAGGCTGCGCTCCTGATGTCTCAACACGCGGGCCAATATCGCGGGGATGTCGGCCCACCCATCCTCAGGCCGCTGTGACGGATGAGCAGGGACATGGTGATACTTCCGATACATCTCAGGGGTCGCGTTATAGACATGGATGATCGATGTGTAGGGTGCCAGCTTCGTGGCGAACTCCAAGGAGTCGAACCCCGCGTATATGGACATCAGATGCAAGTGCCCGACGTCCAGGCAGAACTCCAAGTCCCGATGAGCTTCCAGTACCTCAACGAAGGCCTCAAACTGGAAGAAGTAAGGGTTAGGGCCCACATTCTCCAGGACAAAAGGGATTCCCGCCTCTCTGCTCCAGACAGTCAGCTGATCGCAGCTATTGTGGGCCAACTCGATGATCTTTGCCTCGCTCAAAGTCGGACGCGGTTCCCAGATCACTGAGGGGATATGGCCGACTATGTATACCGCTCCGTACCTGACGGCCGTTTGCATTGTGCGGTACATCGAATCCAGAGTTCGCCAACGCTTCTCGTGGTCCGGATCCGTGAGGAAAGGGTAGCTGTCGGTAAGCAAGCGGGGCAGGGGATCATGGAAACCGTAGCTTAGGCCTTCTTCGCCGGCGAAATCCATTACCAGCGGCAACGATTCCTCGTCATAGAAGCCAATCTCCAGCTTGCGAAAGTCACCCAAGTTGACAAGTTGTTTCAGGCTGGATAGGTCGGCTCTGATAAAAGAGGTTGAGACGGAGAACTCGGTCATACTGCAGCATTCTATCATACCTTCCCCCAGAACAACAGACGCGCCGACACCCAGATCCCGTACGCGCGCCGTTGTCCTCAAGCCGCCCTGGACGGCCCTGGTGACATCTGATGTGCGCGAGTTGTCCAGGGTTCGTAGCGCCTTCCAATGCAGTAGCAACACCCAAAAGAAACAAAGCGCTTGCTGCACAGTGACAGGCGACTTATAATACCACCTGCGACCTGGAATGAGAGGAGATTTCATGTCTCACGACACCGCATGGACCTTCTGTCAGATCTGCCGCGCCGAATGCGGCATGATTGCTGGTCTCAAGGATGGCAGAGTGGTCACGGTGGAGGGCGATCCTGAGGATCAATGGAGTCGTGGCAAGCTGTGCGTGAAGGGGCGAAACTCGCCGCGTATTATGTACGCCGAGGACCGCCTGCGCTACCCCCTCCTCAGAAGCAGACGCGCGGGAGAGCTCCAGCGTGCCTCGTGGGAGGAAGCAATAGATTTCATCGCCACCAGGATGGAAGCGACAAAAGAGCGATACGGCGCCCAGGCCCTCGTTTTCTACGAAGGCACCACAGCCAGAGTTCTTGACGAGATGGTGCTCCGTCGCTTGGCCAAGCTCTATGGCACTCCCAATGTCACCGGGACTTGGTCGGTATGCGTGGGGCCCAAGATCGTGGCGTACGGCAACACCTTTGGTCGCCCACTCATGCCCTGGTGCGATCTCAAGAATGCCAGGTAC
>JAUWYD010000206.1 GCA_030616025.1 Chloroflexota bacterium | reverse complement strand
GAGAAGGCTAAGGAGGTGGTGGCCGCAGCTGTATCCAGGGCGCGTCTTCTCGAGCCATTGGAGGAGAGAGAAGCCCAAGTGACACGGGCAGCCCTGGTTGTCGGTGGAGGCATCGCCGGGTTGCAGGCTGCCCTGGATATCGCTGACGCTGGCTACATCGTCTACATAGTGGAGAAGGAATCCACCGTCGGTGGGAAGGTGGCTCAATTGGGACTGACGTTCCCTACTCTGGATGATGCGGGGACGCTTCTGGGTGAGATCAGCCAGCGGGTTGAACTGCACCCTAACATCGAGGTCTTCACGCATTCGGAGCTGGTCGATGCAGAGGGCTTCATCGGCAATTTCCAGGTCAAGGTGAACAGGCACTCTCGCCACACGGATGCGGGCGCCCACTCCGATGATGTTGAGGATCTCGCGCCGGAGGGGAGTCTTCTTGAGCTAGGTGTGGGAACTATCATAGTCGCCACAGGCTTTGATGTCTTCGATGCCAGCTTGAAGCCTGAATTCGGGTATGGCGTCTATGACAATGTTATTACCGCATTGGAGTTCGAGCAGCTGTCATCGCCCTCGGGTCCGACCGCAGGGGAGATCCAGGTCGATGGTAGGACACCCGAGGACGTGCTCTTTGTCCCGTGCGTAGGCAGTAGGGATCGGACCCTGGGGAACCCTTACTGCTCACGGATATGCTGCATGTACACTGCCAAGCAGGCTCACCTCGTGAGGGAGAGATTGCCTGAAGCGCGGATCACCGTGTTCTACATAGATGTGCGCGCGTTTGGCAAAGGATTCGAGGAGTTCTACGATCAAGTCAGGGAGGAGAGAGTACGGTACCGGCGTGGAAGCCCGTCGGAGATATACAGGCGAGGGGACAGATTGGTAGTGAGGGCCGAAGATACCTTGTTGGGAGAACCGATAGAAGTGGAGGCCGACTTGGTAGTGCTGGCAACAGGCATCGTCCCTCGTAAGGACGTTGCACAGGTGGCGGGGCCCCTGAAGCTGTCTCGTTCAGAGGATGGCTTCTTTATGGAACTGCACCCTAAGTTGAGACCGGTTGATACGACAACCGATGGGGTTTATCTGGCTGGGTGTTGCCAAGGCCCAAAGGACATCGCGGACACCATAGCTCAGGCCAAGGCAGCAGCCTCCTCGGCCCTGATCCCGTTATCCCAGGGGCGGGTTACGGTAGAATCGGTCACCTGCGCTATAGACCCCCTGTTGTGTTCAGGGTGTGGTATATGCGCGGAGGCTTGTGTCTACGGCGCGCTGGCCCTGGATGGACGCAGAGGAATTATGGCCGCCAACCAGGTGGTGTGCAAAGGTTGTGGAGCTTGCGCGACGGCATGCCCGTCCGGTGCCATTGTGGTGAAGCACTTCACACCCGACCAAATCCTTGCTGAGGTGGAGGCGGCGATATGAAGCTTCGCAAGGGACTGTGTCCCATCTCGCCCCGCGCACGCTTCTGGCCATGCGTTTCCCGCTGTCCAGTCCGGCTGAACCGGGATGTGAGGTCGTAGAATCCGCAACGCATTCTTCCCAATCGCTCACGTGAATCACACATCAGTCATACGTCGTGCCTGGCCGGGCTCCGTCTCCGAGGGATGATTTGCCTGAGCATCTGCTGGCCTACGACACTATCTTCCAAGTGTGGTCCTTGCCAACGTTCGAAGATATGATGGAACAACGAAGCTTTCCCTGCATGGTCCCCTCCCGACAGGGACCGCAAGTCGTATAGGAAGGTGTTGTGTGGGAGAAGCACAGGTCGGCGTTAGGGCGAAACGTGCCATAGTCATTCTCGACAGATTCATACTGCGGCTGTCCAGACATTGGTTGTTGCTGTTCAACCTGGTTTTTGGACTCTATGCAGGCTTGCCAATCCTGGCGCCACTACTCGCGACGTCTGGCCAGCTCAGGCTGGCTAACCTGATCTACTTCGTCTACCAGCATCTATGTCATCAGATGCCTTCGCGGTGTTACTTCATTGGGCGCTTCCAGGTGGCTCTCTGTGAGCGTGACCTTGCACTTTATGGGGGAGCGTGCCTTGCCGGAATTGCGTTTGCGCTGGTCAGGGACCGGGTCAGGCCCCTGCCCATCCGGGTATGGATTATCATGATCGCCCCGTTGGTGGTCGACGGGGGGACACAGCTCTTGGGCCTGCGGTTGAGCACCTGGCAACTGCGAACGGTCACCGGGCTTCTGGCCAGTGGAGCCACAGTCTGGCTGGTGTACCCGTACCTGCAAGAGGGTTTCAAGGAGATCCAGGCGTCCGCGGAATCGCAGCTAAGAAAAGTGGAGGCCGAGAAGAGGAACGTCTGAGACATGGCACCGATTCGAGTCAACGCCGGTTGTGGGAGGTTGATCAGCGGCGCCGCTTGGTACGGCTGCCCTTCCCGTCGCCCTCTCTGACAACCTGAAATCCAGAGACGAAGTACTCCTGCCCCCTTTGGCTGAGGATGTAGCTCTCCAATTCGTCTTCATCCACCGTCGCATCAAGCACCAAAGTGATGGGATATCCTTCTATCGTTCTGGCTTCGAAAATCTCGACTTCCTCCGAGTCCTCGGCGACGCCTTGCATTTCATAGTCCGGGTCCAGCTCGATCCAGCGGACCCCGTCTTCCACTGTTTCGACATAGAAGAGCGCACTCTCGCGCCAACGCAGGACGCCGTGGGAGAAAGGAGGCGCAAGATGCTTGTGGCCATCTGACCTCGTCGCTATAGCGCTCTCGTATTCGGTAGATAGCTTGGCCAGTTCAGCGGCCTTGGTGTCTTCTCGGTCAGATGCCTCCGATTCCGTCTCTCCAAATACCCTCTCATAGCCGTACTTCTTGGCAACACCTGCCAGGAATTGGTCGCTAGCTTCAATTGCCCTAAAGATGTTGACCATATGCAACGTGGGGGTCTTCGCTTGAGCCGCTCTCCGCGCGGCCAAGTCAACCTGATTGAGTACAGACTGGCATGCATCAACGTCATCTTGGTCGAGTAGGCGGCATAGCTCCTGGATGACCCCTGTACAGTCTCTGCTCAGTTGCAGGGACCTCTCATGGAGCGCATCAGACGTCCTCGCAGGGGTCTCTGCGGCTTCCGAGACTAGCCTGTCTCCCACCAGCTTGAGGGAATGGTGATATAGGTCCAGTCGTCTCAGTGACTTCCGAACCTCCTCGAACCGCTTCTCTGTCTCACTCGCCATCCTTGACTAGGCTCCTCTTCTCATCGGCGCTCCAGCGAGCCATCATTTGCTGCACCATGGCCCTCTCCTCGTCCATAGTCTTGATCTTCCCATCCAGCCTGGCATCCCGCAGGGCATTGAGTATCACGGCGTATTGAGGTCCTGGAGGTAAGCCCATCGTCTTCAGTTCATCGCCGTCCATCTGAGGCTCAACATAGGCCCATTCCTGGTGATATAGTTCCAGTTGTCGCTTGGTCAACTCATCCTCTGAGGCCAGCCAGCAGATGAAGATAACCTCATCGAGATAGGGCGTCAGAAGACGAAAGATGTCGCTGGGACGCAGCTCGGCCCTCGTAAGTGCCGACAGTGCCGAACCCAACTCATTCGCCTCGACCAGGACGTGGGTATCATCCTTGGACAGCTTCAGACGACCCGCCAAGGCCTGAACCTCGTCCCCAGTGGCCCGCAGGCTCACCAACGCCAGATA
>JAUWYD010000199.1 GCA_030616025.1 Chloroflexota bacterium | reverse complement strand
TCCTCCTCCGTGGCACACGAGGTCACTGTGCCATCTTCGTGCTCAAAGCCATATTCGCTCAGGCTCAAGCCATGTCTTCGGGCCAGGCCTCTCAAGGCCGCGTTGTGGTCTTTGGAGCCTGTGAAATGCTGGAGCAAGGATCCATAGTGGGCCTGGTCCAGGACCATCAGGTCGACCTGAAGCCCGCTATTCAGGATGACGGTGGCTTTGGTGTCTCCCTGGGAGCGTACATCGTACACCAGCGGTAGCGAAACGAAGTGATCAATCACCTTCTGGGAGTCATCGGAGGCAGCCAGGATGTCCATGTCGCCGATGGTAGGCGCACAGCGGCGCAGGCTGCCCGCGGGCGTCACACCCCTGGCGGAGGGACATTCACTCAGCGCAGCGACTATCTCCTCAGCTACAGGCAAGGCGGTGGCCAGGAGATGGCGCCCAGAGATGCGGTGCATCATCTCTATCGCTTGCAGGATACGCTCCTCTGACTTCGCACCGAGACCCTTGAGCTCGCGCAGCCTGTGGTGGTGGGCTGCAGACTCGACATCGGGAATGCTCACCAAGCCCAGTCCCTTATACAGGAGATGGACCGTCTTGGGACCTACACCAGGGATTCCCAGCAGCGATACTACCCCGTCGGGGATCTCACTCTTCAGCCGCTCGTAGAACTCCAAGCGTCCGGTCTGGAGAATCTCCTCCACTTTGCCGGCTATGGCTTTCCCTACGCCAGGTATCTCCTCCAACCGACCTTCTTCCCAGAGGTTGGTTAGCTCCTCAGGGTAGTGGGCCATGGCCTCGGCCGCCCGCCTGTAGGCGCGTACGCGATACCAGTCGTCGCCCTTGATGTCCAGCATGTCAGCAATGTCGGAGAAGATCTGGGCTAGTTCTTGATTATCCATGCTATGACCTCCCAGCGGCTTGCACTCGAGTTACGCGCCAGACGGGCTGAAGGCCGTGCCCTTCTGCGATGCCACATTCACCCGTTTCGCTTGGCGCCTTCACACGCATTATACCATAATCAGGGACGGGAAAGGCGTGCCGTCAAGCCCGGTGTCCAACGATGGCGGAGATTGCGGTTGGCGCTAGCTTAGAGTATAATCCGGAACTGGTGAAGCATCGGGTCAGCGATGCACAGGTCATCGCAGCCCTTTGCGACGCCCTTCCGTAGACACCTGGCATGGAGAGGAGGACGAGAATGATAGGGGAGGAGATACGTATCCAGCACTGGATGGTACTCGCCTTGTTGTTCTTCCTCGACGTCGCCGTCTTGGGCTGTTTGTTCCTGATAGCGATGAACAAGATCTACCTGCTTCCCTGAAGGGGAAGCGCTCCTCTCGCAACATCGCTGTCAAACCCTGCTCCCTATATCGAGTCCCGCTGGCTATTCCCCGCGTCGTCGCCTGGCGTACTGCACGGTGAACTCGGCCCCCAGCAGGATTATCACACCGCTGATGTAGGACCAGAGCAGCAAGGCGATCACCGCCGCCACCGAGCCGTACAGTAGGTTGTACGAGGCGAAGGTGCCCAAATAGATGGTGAAGCCGATCTGTGCCACTTGCCAGGCGAAGCTAGCCAGCAGCGCTCCGGGCAGAACCTCAACCCAAGCAATGTGGGTGCTGGGCAAGACTGTATAGAAGAACGAGAACGAGAGCGCCGTGAGCAAGTAGGGTAGGATCCGGCTGGAGAGGTTCCTCACGAGGCTAGGAGAGACTGGCGAGTTGCTCAGCAGAAGACGCGACAAGCTCGACACGAGCTCAATGACGGGAGTGGAATAGAGGGAGATAAGGAAGAGGAAAGCGGTCAACAGAACCAGACCCGCAGCCAGGCTCCGCTCCGCCCACGCCGGTCGAGGCTGCTCTACGTTCCAAGCTCTGTTCATAGCTCGGCTGAGGCCCCCGAAAAGCCCTGAAGCGGACCAGATTAGCCCCAGCACTCCGATGAGGCTGGCTGTGCCTCTAAGCTGCAGCACACGCTCGATGTTTGTGCGTACGAGTTCCACGGCGGCGGGGAAATAGCCCGCCACCACAGTCAAAGCTCTCTCCTGCGCTTCCTGTGAGTCTAGAACGAAGCTCCCCAGTGAGATGAACAACAACGTCAAGGGGAACAGGGAGAAGAGGGTGTAGTAGGCTATGGCCGCGGCATTGGCCGTGCCCTGATGGGCAGTGAATCCCTTATACGCCCGTTCACCAACTCCCAGCCAGCCATCGCTCTTCGCATCCAGGCGAACCCAGATCCTGACGAGCTTCTGTCTGGTTTCCCAGACGGTTTCATTCCAGCGTTGAAGGGCTTGCGATAGGCGATGCATTGCGTCAATACTTGCTTTCCAGATGCCATTCTACGTTACGGTGGTTGGGAAGTCAAGCACACCGATGAAAGCACCGACTCCAGTTCGCCCTGGGGAGATGATTGGCCGCTGACCACAGACAGCCAGTGAGTCCGCTGGTCAGCTGTTCTGTGAGGAACTCCACTGGCAGGCGGCCCCTGGGGGCCTCGAGGCCAAACAGCACATCGGCCAGGGCGTTCATGGATACCGGGGCGCGACCATAGGTCACCAGATACGTCGAGACAGGGGGATAGCTCAGAAGATCATAAGGCGAATCCAAGGCCACGGTGATGAGAGGATAGTCGCGCAGCGCCTCCACCAGTGGAACCTGTTCGGGATACCTTTGGACATTCGATGTGCCCAGCACCACCACGTCTGCGCCCTGCGCCCGTGCCACGACTTGTTCGACGTCTGCGGCAGACGGCCTGCTGCCAACCTCCAGCACAACTATGTCTGAGCCATGTCTCTGCATCGCCTCCCTTAGTCCCCTCCCGCCTGGTGGATGTACCACTAGGATGGAGGCCCCGGGATCCAGCGGCAGCAAACCATCTTCGTCCTTGATCAGGGTGATGGAGTCCAAGGCTACCTGGTGAGCGGCGGCAAGGTGATCGGCTGTGCCCAACATCTCAGGGATGCGGTCCGCAGCTACGGGTTGCCAATCGAGGGTGCCGCGTCTAGCCTTCAACAGCAGAATGCGCCGGACAGAGTCGTCGAGCCTGCTCATGGGGACCGTACCCCGCTCCACGAGTTCGAGTACCCTTTGGTAGGCCACTCTTTGCTCCGAGGGGTCATGACCAGGGTCATCGCCAAACATCAGCAGGTCTGCCCCGGCCTGGAAAGCGAGAACGGCTGCGGTGGCCACGTCGTACTGATCGGTGATGGCCCTCATGCCAAGGGAGTCAGTGGCGATGAGGCCCTCGAAGCCCATCTTCTCTCTCAGCAAACCCTGGAGTATAGGGGGAGAGAGGCTCGCTGGCTGGTGGGGGGTGGGATCCAAGGCCGGCACACTGATATGCGCGGTCATGATGCAATCCACACCGGCTGAGATCGCTGCCCTGAAGGGCACCAACTCCACCGCCTCGAGGCGCGCCAGATCGTGCAGAATGGTGGGCCGTGACTGATGGGAGTCAAGGCTTGTGTCGCCATGCCCTGGAAAATGCTTGGCCGTGGCGATGATCCCTTGCGCTTGATAAGCCTCGATCATCGCCGTCCCCAGGCGCGAGACCAGTTCCGGAGAGGAACCGAAGGAGCGGATGCCGATGATGGGATTGGCCGGGTTTGTGTTGACGTCCAGCACCGGAGCCAGATTCATGTTGATCCCCACAGCCCTCAACTCGGCGGCCATGACCGTGGCCACGAGTTGCGCGTCCGTCACGGAGCCCGTCGCGCCGATGGCCATGCTGCTGGGGAAAACCGTGGCGCC
>JAUWYD010000194.1 GCA_030616025.1 Chloroflexota bacterium | reverse complement strand
AGGACCATTCATGCCCATCCTACTCTTCCTGAAGCAGTTCGGGAGGCTGCCCTGGGGCAAGTAGATGGAGCTATCCACATCCTCTCCTGAAAGGCTCATGGATCCAGATATCGGTCAGCTACAGGAAGAGATTGGCATAAGCTTCGAGGATCAGACCCTCCTTCAGAAGGCGCTGGTCCACCGTTCCTTCCTGAACGAGAACCCGGACTTTGCGCTGCCGTCGAACGAGCGGCTCGAGTTCCTGGGTGACGCCTTGCTTGACTTCGTGGTAGGTGAATACCTGTTTGAGCGGTTCCCACAGATGGACGAAGGAGATCTGACCAGGCTGCGCGCGGCCTTGATCATGGCGGCGACTTTGGCGGAGTTCGCGCGGAGCATAGAGCTGGGCGACTACATCTACTTATCTCGCGGAGAGGACGAGAGAGGCGGACGATCGCGCGTAGGGCTTCTGTCAGATGCTTTTGAAGCGCTTGTCGCGGCCATCTACCTGGACAGGGGTTTGCAGGCGGTGAGAGAGTTCCTGATGCGATTTCTCGAACGTGAGACGACGCGCGTCGTGGAGCGCGGCCTAAGGGGGGACCACAAGAGTCAGCTGCAGGAATGGACTCAAAGAGAGCTTCGTGTCACGCCGGTGTATCGTACGATCATGGAGCGAGGCCCAGACCACGCCAAGCAGTTCACAGTGGAAGTGTGGATCGGGGACAAGGCCCATGGTCGGGGTGAAGGACGGAGCAAGCAGGCTGCGCAGCAGCACGCAGCGCAGCAAGCTTTGGAGCAGCTAGCGAGAGCAGATGTTTGACAGCCTTGGTGAAAAGCTATATACTGTGATGTGTGCAGCATGATTCTACCACTACATATTGTGCACCCGGGCTGATACCACCCAGATTTAGTGGTTGCCGGTCATCTGCGAGATCTTGGTGCTGGCCATCCTGCTGCAGCCGACGGAGTTGACATCCGTTGGCTGCTTACGTGTGAGGGGTTATGTATCTCAAGCGTTTGGAACTGCAAGGCTACAAGACCTTTGCTGCGAGAACCGAGTTTGAGTTCGATGCGGGGATAACCGCCATTGTCGGTCCCAACGGGAGCGGCAAGAGCAATGTCGCTGACGCGCTGCGCTGGGTAATGGGTGAACAGCGGTATTCCGCTCTGCGAGCCAAGCGGAGCGAGGACATGATTTTTGGTGGCAGCCAGGATCGTACCCGTTTGGGTATGGCAGAAGTTTCGTTGACGCTTGATAACTCGAGCGGTTGGCTGCCCATCGAATATGCTGAAGTGACGGTGCAACGGCGCGCCTTTCCCTCAGGGGAGAATCAGTACTATCTCAACGGTAGCCGCGTGCGACGGAGGGACATAGTCGAACTCCTGGCCAAGGGCAGAGTGAGCAGCAATACATACACCATCATTGCACAGGGGGCGGTCGATGCGAGCTTGAGCATGCGACCTGAGCAGAGGAGGTCCATCTTCGAGGAAGCGGCTGGCATTGCCATCCACCAGGGCAAGCGTGATTTGTCCTTGGCCAAGCTGGAAGATACGCGCGACAACATCCTGCGTGTCAATGATATCATCAACGAGATCGCCCCTCGTCTTGAGCGGCTCAGCAAACAGGCGCAACGGGCGCAGGAGTACCAGAAGTTGTCTCGAGAGCTGGAGAAGCTCTTGGAGACCTGGTATGGGTATCAGTGGAGGCGAACTCAGGAGCAGTCAGAACTCGCACAATCCAAGGAGGAGAAGCGCCACGAAGCTCTGGACGATCATAGACATCGGCTGGAAGAGAAGTCTCGGAAGATAGATCAGTTGAGAAGGCGACAGGCCGAGTTGCGTGGCGACCTTGGACGCTGGCACAGCAAGAGCGGACTACTGCACGGCCGTCTGGAGGAGCTGCAGCGGGAACTGGCGGTGAAGCGGGAGAGACATCGTCTCCTCGTCCAGCGGAGGGACGAGATTCAGCAAGAGGTCTCGCCTCTGGCCGTGAGTCGTGAGACTCGATCGGAGAGGATAGCAGAGCTGGGAGCTGAACTCGAGCGGCTAGCAGAGGAGCGAGAAGGGCGGGAAACTGAGAGCGAGCGTGTTCGGAGGGAGATGGCAGAACTTGAGGATGAACGCCGCCGTCTGGAGGCCGAACTGTCTGGCTCTCAGGATAGCGCTTTTGAATTGGCCACTGGCTTGGCTGAGCAGCGCAACCTGCTGAGTCAACTGCGCGGACGGAAGGATGACCTGTCCAAAGAGAGTGGGGAGCACGAGGAGGTCATTGGCGATCTTCGCAGTCAGTTCGAAGACGTGACTGAGCAGATAGGCACCCTTCAGCGTGAGCGCGACGCTATCTCAGCAAGCTTGGAAGAACTGAAGGCCGAACAGGCGAACAAGGAGGCCGCTGCCCAGTCTTCGGTTGATCGTCAGACCCAACTGAAAGCCCGTCTGGACGAGATGCGGCAACAGCTCAGCAACTTGGAGACGCGCAATGAACTTCTCAACAAGGCTCGACGTGAGCTGACTGGCTATTCTCGGGGTGTGAAAACAGTGCTGAGCCGGAAAGGTGAGGTGCCGGGGATAATCGCTACCGTGGCCGAACTGCTTGAAGTGCCTCCTGACCTGGACGGCGCGGTCGAAGCCTCCCTCGGCAGGCTGCTGCAGGCCTTGGTGATCGAGACTTGGGAGGACGCGCGTTCTGCCCTTGAGTTTCTTACGGGCACCGACGCGGGCCGAGCTACTCTCCTCCCGTTGGATTCCCTGAGGACAGGCTCTCTGAACCATGTCCCCAGCGGGGAGGGCATAATAGGCCTGGCCTCCAAGTTGGTTGACATAAGAGAGGATCTGGATCCTGTCCTGCAGGCACTTCTCGGCAACACCTTGGTGGTCGAGGACCTGGGCACGGCGCGCAGACTCCATCAGGATCACGAAGGGTTGCAGTTCGTTACTTTGGCTGGCGAGCTGCTTTCGCAGGGCGGCTTTGTGGAGGGTGGCTCGGGCGAGTCTGGAAGTGTACTGCTAGCCCACGAGCGAGAGAGGAAGCAGTTGCCGGGGCAGATAGAGGCTCTGCGGATTGACATGGAGGCTCTGGACCAGCAAACAGCCGAGGAGGAGAAGCTGCATCAGAGCCTACTGAACGAGATATCCACCTTCAGGGATGAATGTACTGAGCTTGAGGAAGCTGGGAAGCTCAAAGATGAAGAGATTGGAGCATCGCGGCTGCGTGAAGAGAGAGCGAGCCAGGAAATCGAGTGGCATAGGGTCGCGGTGAGGAGGCTCCAAGACGAGATAGCGACTTTGGTGGAAAAGGCGGGAGGCATAGAGCGTGAGATCGAGACTGCGGAAGGGCAGGAGCGAGACACGGCTGATGCCATGGATTCGTTACTGGAGCGGTTGACCTCTTTGGACCTTGCCCCTCTGCAAGAGAAACTCGCCGGGTTGGGGACGGCCATCGCTGTGTTGGACCGAAGCAGGGAAAGCCAGGAAACCGCTCTGGAAGGCCACCGAAGCAGTCTGGAGCAGCTGGAATCACAGTTGGCAGCCAAGGAGTCCCGCATCGCTGACTTGGCTCGGGAAGCAGAGGAACTGGAGGGCGTTATCACAGATTTGACGGCGCAGGTTGAGGAGTTGTCGGGTGAGGTGGGCACCCTCTCGAGTCTCATCGCGCCGGCAGAGGAAGAGTTAGTCGGTCTCGAGAAACAGCAGCGTCGTCTTGAGAAGGAGGAGGCCGGGGGAACGAGGAGGTCGCAGGAGTATGAAGCGGCATACAGCAAGTCGGTGCTCAACCGACAGCGCCGCGAGGACGAATTTCGCAACCTCCAGGAGCGCA
>JAUWYD010000024.1 GCA_030616025.1 Chloroflexota bacterium | reverse complement strand
GCCGACTCAAATCCTCCGGTTCTCACGATTCCACAACGCAGTAGCCACGTCCTCTATCGGCATCACCTCCGTTCCCCATCCAGCTCCAGTTCTGCAGTCATACTTGGTTTCGCAACAGCACAAGCTTGATCCTCCATCGTTGAGTTTTGGAGGCGCTGGACGCCCAGAAACGGCGTGGCTTGCCAAATAGGTCTAGCCGCTCAGGACATTGCTCCGGGGCAGTTTTCTCAGGGCAGACATATCCTCTTGCGAGAGCGTGTCGACCCTGCCGGGACGGAAAAGCTCCACCTCGAACCGGCTCCTGTCGCCCCGATGCCTTGCTTTGAAATACTCGATGGGCCCACCATCCTTCACATAACTGATGCTCCGCAGTAGGACGATGGGATCCCCTTCTTCGATTTCCAGCAATTCGGCCTCTTCTTCGGTGGCTGCCACAGCTTCCAATGTGCGCCGGCCGTAGGCCAGTTCTAACCCGTACTTCTTCTCTAGTACTGCGTATAGGGATTGCGTGGAAACGTCCTCGTTGACAAGATCAGGACAGACTCTATAGGGGACATACGTAATCACAAGAACGATCGGCTCACCTTCGACGGAGCGCAAGCGATCGATCATAGTTACTGGATCGCCCTCCTTCAGGCCTAGCGCCTCCGCGATTTTCGGCGGTGCAGGGATGACTTTTTGCTGCAATACCTTGGTCGAGGGTTTCAACCCTAGCGCCACCGTGTCTTCGTAGAAGCCCGTCAGATGCTGAACCAGACTCTCACGGATCTTTGGTTCAGCCACGAAGGTGCCCTTCCCCTTCCTCCGATACAACACACCTTCCTGGACGAGCTCATTCAGTGCCTGTCGAACCACCGTTCTACTGACATCGAAGGCCGCGCAGAGTTCCGCCTCCGAGGGGATCCTTTGCCCCGGTTTCCAAGTCCCGTCTTCGATCCGATCTCTTAGGAATCCCTCAAGTTGATAATAGTAGGGAACAGGACTATCTCGCCGAATCACTTCTCTTACGGGGAGGTTATCCAGTACCATCGTCCGTCCTACATCTTGTCATCCTGTGATTACATTATACCCCATATTGCCTGATCCGACAAGGTCGAAATGGCATGCATTTAGGCAATTTGCCGAGTTTTAAGGTAGCTATCATGATCAGGATGCAAAGTGGGACAGCTGCAGAGAGCTTCGCTCGACACGGAAACGAGCGGACCGGGGCCACCAGTCTGCCAGGTCATCAGAGTGACACCTAGGTTGCTAGTTGCTTTCCCAGGACTCGGTTTCTCGGACTCGGCCGTGCATTCCTATGCCAAACCTCGGGCTTCCTTTATTGCCGTCACAAACTGGCGCGCGATCTCGGCCAGGCGGGCGAAGTCCCTTTCGGCCACAGCCCTCTTGTCCACCAAGCTGCTCCCGGCGGCCACCGCCGTGGCACCGGCCTTGATGAATTCGGCTACATTGCTCACGCTCACCCCACCCACGGGCAATAGTCTCACCTGGGGCAAGGGTGAGAGGATATCCTTTATGTAGCTTGGGCCCATGGCTGCGGCAGGGAAGACCTTCACCATATCAGCCCCCATTTCCCAAGCGGTGAGGATCTCCGTCGGCGTGAAGGCCCCGGGGACTGCAATCACACCGTAGCGATGGCAAAGCTCAATGACCTGCGGATTCAACGTGGGGGAGATGATGTACCTGGCGCCAGAGAGAATGGCTGCTCTAGCCGTCTCTGGATCCAAAACCGTCCCTGCGCCCAAGAGCACCTCCTCACCGAACTCTTCGGCGCTTGCCGCGATGATGTTGAGCGCGTTGGGGGTAGTCATGGTGAATTCGATAACATCCACTCCACCAGCCTTGATGGCCCGCGCCGCCTCAACGAGTTCCTCCGGGCGGTCAAAACGCACAATCGCCACTACCCCGCAATCAACAATTCTTTGTAGATCCTTCTCTTTGGACATTTTCTCTCCTTGGTGAGTTATGTGAAGAACGGCTACTTACAAGAAGACAATCTGCATACGTAGGACCCCACCAGGTGTCACGCCATCCCGACGGCGCACACCTAAGGGTTGCCCTCATCACTTGGAAGCTGCGGGCACAGGTCAGAGGCTATGGCATCCGCACGAGCTTGTCGAAAGGTTCCTGCATCCGGTCGTGGACTTCCTTGAAGAGCTCATACAGGTAGTCGTAGCGCGCGGTCTTGGACGCGTCGGGCTGGAACTCTTTGTCCACTCGAAGACACTGCTCTGCCCCAGCACGCACGTCAGGGTAGAAGCCTGCCCCCACGCCGGCAAGGATGGCCGACCCCAGGATGCCGCCTTCCGAGGCCTCGAAGGTGTAGACGGGCTTCTGGTAGATGTCCGCCTTGATCTGCGACCACAGGTCGCTGCGAGCCCCGCCGCCGATGGTATAGACTTCATGAACTGTATTGCCCGCGTCCTCCACGATTTCGAGCGTACGGCGCAGTTCGAAGGTGACCCCCTCCATTATTGCACGCACCATGGCCCCTGTTCCGATGCGCGGCGTAAGCCCGAAAAACACACCGCGCGCGAGGGGCGTGCCCAGCGATCGCTCGCCCATCAGATAGGGGAAGAAAAGCAACCCTTCGCTGCCCGCCTCGACCTCAGCCGCCTTCGGGTTCAGGATGTCGTACACGTCCTTGCCGCTCCGCTCGGCTTCCGCTACCTCGGCTTTGCAGAATTCGTCTTTGAACCACTTGAGAGCGCCACCTCCTGAGTCGGTGATGCCGAACGCTATCCAACCGGGCATCGCATGATGCAGGTTCATCAGGCGCGGGTCCAAAACCGGCTCCTCCACGTACACCGCCATGATGGACGCCGTGCCCGTGATGTCCGATGCACGCCCTGGTTCCGTCAAACCCGACGAGATCAGCATGCAAAGCATGTCGCCAGCGCCTACCACGACGGGCGTCCCCTCCGCCAAGCCGGTGAGCTGGGCGGCCTCAGCCGTGATCCTGCCCACCACATCCGAGGAGGCGCGCACCTCGGGCAGCTTGGCCACATCGAGCTCCAGGTACCCGGCCAATTCCGGTGACCAGGTCTTGGTCTTGGCGTTCATAAGGAACGAGCCGGAGGCCTCGGACCAGTCCGTGGCGATCTCGCCGGTCAGTCTGTAGTTGATGTAGTCCTTGCTTAGGACGAACTTCCAGGTCTTCTCATAGAGATCCGGCTCGTGGACCTTCAGCCATTTGATATTGAAACCCAGCCAGTTGGCGACCGGGGGACTGCCAGCCAAGCGCATGGCCTCTTGGATATGCGGCCCGGCCTTGAACTCATCCACCAGTCTGGCGCTTCTCTTGTCGCACCACAACTGTGCGCGGTGGCTCAGCAGTTCGCCGTCTTTGCCGAGCGGTACGGTAGCGTGCATCTGACCGCACACCGCCACCGCTATGACTTCTTCAGGTGCGGCCTCAGCTTGTTCCACGGCCCTGTGCACGTTCTCCAGCGCGTTGTACCACCAGACGTCTGGATCTTGCTCCGCCCAGCCCGGCTTGGGAGTCGTCATCTCCTGGGGCGTGCTGGCGCTGGCCACCACCCGACCCTCGAGGTCCACAAGAGCAACGCGTGTGCTCTGCGTGCCAATATCGATCCCCATCAACAGTCGAGATCTCAAGACGACCCCCTCGTTGACTTGCTGCGTTGGCGGAGACCTCTCTCAGAAAGGGGCGTCCCCACACCAAGGAGCAGCGTATTGAATGGCGGGTGGATGCCGGTCAGTCGACCTTGATTGTCATCCAGAAGAACTCGAATGGGAAGTCAGTGGTGTTGCGCGTGGTGTGGAAAGGCCCTGGCTTCAGGTAGAGGGTGTCTCCCGCCGTGACCCCGTATTCTTCGCTGTCCACGACCATCACGCCGCAGCCCTTCGTGAAGCAGTACACTTCCTCCCGGTCTGCGTGCTCATGACCGCGCGTGGTACATCCCGGATAGATAATGGTATACCCCACCTGCAGCCGCCCAGACGCGGTCCGCTCTGGGGCCAGCGTCAGGAAGACGTCTCTCCGGATCTCATCGCCTTTCTCGCGCAGCAAAGCCGTGAACGCGCTATCGCCTTCCTCCACGCTTATGTCTGCTGCGCGCTGCAAATAGACGTCGGACTTGCTCAACTTGCTTGCTCCTTTCCCGTTCAGGTTTCTGGTGGTTCAGTGAAGGCAGCCTCCATCTCCTCGGCCTCAGATCATTTGACTACGAAGCACCTTCGTGAGGGTCACCCTTCGCCACACTCATCCGCCGCTTTGCGGAAGAGTCAGAATCCCTGAGAATGCCCCGTTCCTGGTAGACCTCGGCGGCCTCGCGCACAAAGGCAGCCGTCAGGGGCGCAGCGAGCCCTTTTTCGAGGCGGTCAGCTAGTGCCGTCAGATTGTCATATGTGCAGCGGCCTGGCCGTAGCGCATCATAGATATCGAAGACCTCCTGGTTGGAGACACCAGTCAATTCAGCAGCACGACGCAGGTTCTCGGCAACCTGCCAGTAGCCCGCGGCCTCAGCTGCCTCAGCCTGGTGGCGCAACGTCTCGCCGCTGATGCGAAAATCCTCAGCCGTCAATTCACCGGCACGAACGGCCTCGATGTTGAGATCATCCAGAGTGCGCCCGGTCGCAGTACGCACGGTGTTCTTTGCCATGGTGTATTCCCTTCAGGACACACGCAGTTCGGTGGGTGGGCGGTCGCGCTCAACCTGTTGCGTCTCATACAGGTGTAGCAGCGTCGTTTGGACGATTAGCCGCAGACGCGCAGTGTTATCGATCTTGGTCGATACAGGGATGGTCGACTCCCCGCTCGCGTAGCGGGCAGCGTTTCGCCCGATCTGTCGGTAGGTGTCTAGGTCAAAGTTGGGTGCCTGCGATAATAGCTCCAGGTTATCGAGGGGAGCAAGGTCGCGCTGGTGGATGACGGTCGTCCCCTTTGACTGCATCCCGACGGCGACGCCGGAGCCGCTCAATTGTGCACCCGCGTAGCCGATAAAGGCGCAGTCCGAAGTGTGATGGGCGCGCACCACCCGCGCGGGAACACCCTCGCCTTGAATGCCCTGCAGCACGGCGGATAGCACGTCACGGTGGTCCAATCCGCCGATGGTGTGGCTGATCTCGGCGCCGAAGGCTGGACCGAGGGCGATGACGATCTCGACCTGGTTGCCTCGCTCGGCAGGGCCGATCTCCTCTAGCCACATGCTCTCCTGGACAGCGCCGACGCTCTTCAGGTAGGTGCGCGGTTCCCAGGCCTGCGGCAGGCTCTGCAAAACGGACCAGCGCTCGCCTTCCACGCGATAGCCGGTGCCCGGACCCTGGTAATCATTAGGGTCGGTCACCACGCTCAACACCTGGAAGTCATCACCGAAGATGGCTGCTGGCTGGAGGTAATCGCCGATCACACGTTGCCGCTGCATTTCCAGGACGTTGGCCGCCACGTCGTGAAAGCCAGCCTCTTCCAGGATGCGGATGACCTCCACAACGGTCAGTGGCCCGTAGAGCAACTTGTGCGCAGCTCCGATGTCAGCCACCTTATCACGGTCGGGCATGTCAGCGCTGTCATAGGCCGTAGTGGCTGCCTCAACCTCGGCCTCGCTAATGGGGGGGAAGCCTAGTCCGTCAAACACAGCCTGGATCGCTCGCGCCGCACGCTCACGCACGTGCAACACTTGCTCTTCGGTGACGGGCGTGAGACCGCCGTCGATCTGCATGTCGCGCTGCAGCACGTACCAGTCATCAAGCTCAGTTACATCGAAGTTGCCACCGCCAAACATGTTGTCGTAGCGCGGGATAGCCCCATAGCCCGAAGTGATGAAGTCAGTGCCAGGGATGAATTGAAGCATGAGCTTGGCGGTCTTGCGCATCTCTGAGTGGGAAGCCAGCGCATCGTTGCCGGAAGCCACCTCCAAGCCCAGCATCATGGCGATCAAGTTCTCCGCCAAAACGGCACGCACGCCGCCGGGCAGCGATTCGGGCAGGGCGATGCAACTAATCGAGCCGTTCTGCGTGCCCTGGCTGCCCGCGCCGCGCGTGATCAACAGACACCGCGCTTCGAGGTACAGCATCGACTTGCCCTCTGAGTGGCCCATCAGGGCTGCGGCGCCCGTGCCTGAGGTGTAGCGGGTCTTGACCCCTCGACTGGCGTAGGCCGCCCCTAGGAAGGCCTTGGACCACGGCGTATCATCGCCATCGATGAAGGTATCCTCAGTGCCATAGACTGACAGCGTTTCAGAATAGCTGGTTAGACCCTTGAAGCCCAACCGCAGGTTGACGGCCTCTTCTACAGCGCATTGAGTCAACACCCCTCCGCGCCCGGTCTGTGAGCCCACGAGCACAGCGAGCGCGTTGAGCGGCGCGTAGCGGGTCACGCCGACCGTGGTCTCGACCTCTGCGAACCCGCGCAGAGCACCCTCCGCGGCGTCGGCAGACAGGAGCGCTGGGTGCTCCTTGCGGTTGGTGGCGTGGGCTTGGTTGGCTGGGGTGCGCCGGGCGCGCATCTTGGCCAGTCCCATCATCATCTCCAGCACGCTCATCTGCTGGACGATCTCCACCAGTTTTGCGGGCGTGCAGCCGCTTGCCAGTTCGAGGATTGTAGCACGTGGCACGTTGATGTCAACCAGCATGCGCGCGATCTCGCCTGAGGGTGTGGCCATCGCGCGCTCGGCCACACCGAGATTGAGAGCGTGTTGGGCGATGAAATGGTCGATCAAGTCGAACTCCTCACACCCCACGCGGTCCATCTCGACCACAACCCCATTCTCGATCTCCACGCTGGGCGAGGGGTCGAGAGGGCTGTCGACGGCGATCAGTCCGACCTCAGGCCACGGCTTGATGAAAGTCTCTCGGTTGACCGGTCGTTTCGCAAGTTTCTCAAAACGCTTGGAACGCACAGCGCCTCCTTCATCCTTCGTTGAGCTACACGTGAGTCTGGCCACCATGTTGCAGGAGATCAGTTACCAAAGAAAAAGCGCGCATCGGCAGAGCAACGCTCTATGCCCCGGTTGATGGAGTTGCTGACTTCGGCGTCAAGCCCTGCGTAGCGCTTAGACTAAGACCACGATTATCTGAAATCCAAGTACTTATCACATACCCAGCCTTCCTGGTCACCGATGACGACATAGAAGAAGTTGCAGCCCTGCAACGCACTCCAGGCCTTCTCTGTAGCCACTCCCGTATCACCGGGCTTTACTTCGCCGACGAGTCGAGTCGCGTGGGAGGTGTCCCACAGTTGCACCGTCTCACAGTCGTCACATTTGATGGTAACCTGACCGCCTGGCGCCCCCGTCTGGCATGCTGCGAGCAGCAGCACAGCTAGTAGCGCAACAATCGGAAGCAACCTGCATCGTTTTGTCATTGTCCACTCCTTGTGTGATTGGCCTCCTACCGTCTCTCATTCACCTATTGTAACGCACCTTGCCCCCACCAGCAAGAAGACGAGGTCAGGGGGATTCTCGGAAGTCACACCACCGGCAGGCTTCAGCCATACCTGGGGTGGGGGCAAGCCCATCTCTCAGGGCCACATATTGATCAAGGACGCTGGGGGCTTCATCGTTACTACGCGCGACTTCCTCCTCCAGAGTTCAGCGCACAATCTTGGTACGTAGCCCCTCTACGTGCGCCTCTACCTCTTCCAAAGTGATCCAGGAATGATCGCCAGGGACAGAGTGCTTGATCGCCGACATCGCGTCCCCGTAGCGTACAGCCTTGGGCACGTCGCCGGTCAGGAATCCGTACAGAAAGCCGGCGTCATACGCATCGCCAGAACCGACTCGGTCGATCAACTCCAAGTCGATCTTCGCATGGCTGGCGTAGATCTGCCCATCATCGGTGACGGCGACGCTGCTCCACTTGCCCCTCAGTACCGAGGGTGCCTCCCGGATCGTAAGCACGGCCACCTTCAAGCCGTACTCATCCACAAATTTGCCCGCGATGTCGGCTGGCTCGCCCTCCACGCCAAACACTATCGATGTATCGTCCGATGTAGTTAACAGGATGTCCACGCGAGGAAGGAGCGCTTCGATACAATCACGCGCTTCCGTGGGGGACCACAGTCGGGAGCGGTAGTTCATATCGAAACTGACCAGACAGCCGGCTAGCTTCGCAGCCCTGATAGCCTCCTCCGTGACCACCCTGCAATCGGCACTCAGTGCAGGTGTGATGCCGCTAACGTGGAAGACCCTGGCACCGTCCAAGATAGCCGCCCAGTCAACCGTGCCTGGCTTCATCTGGCTCGTGGCAGAGCCTTTTCTGTCGTAGTACACCCGGCTGGCACGGGTAGAGGCCCCCATCTCGCAGTAGTATAGGCCAACTCGACCCTTCGGCGTCCACTGGACATGTGAGGCGTCAACACCCATTTCGCGCGCCTTGCTGGCGATCATGCGCCCCATCGGATTGTCGACCAAGCGCGACACCCAGGTTGTGTGAAGACCCAGCCGAGCGGTGCCCCAACTGGTGTTCAGCTCAGAGCCGCTGACATTGACCTCGAAAGAAGTCGCCTGCTCCAATCGCTGATAATCGGGCGGTGTGAAGCGGAGCATCGCCTCACCGAGTGTAACAATGTCGTACATATCTGGTCCTTCCCTCCAGAGACTCGGGCGGCACAGTGCCGCCGCCAGCGCAACCACACTCTGCCGCTAGAGACGCCCTCTCTGCACGCCGGGTCCAACAGCCGGGAGCAGAGAAATGGCGGCTAGGATGCGGCTAGGATTTCATTGATGTGGGCCATATCCTCGTCGTCGATTTCCCATCCCACCGCGCCAACAGCACCTTCGACGTGAGATGGCCGCTTCATGCCTACGATGGCGATGTCTGCCGCTGGATGCCTCAACACCCAGGCGATCGCTAACTGCACCATGGTCTTGCCATACTTCTGCGCGACGGGTCTGAGGTGATCGACCTTGTGGAGATGGCTCTTGAACCGCTCACCTTGGAACGCAGGATCCCCGTTGCGCCAGTCGCCTTCTCCGAGGGTGGTGGCTTCCGTGTAGTGGCCAGCCAGGATCCCCGATGCCAGCGGGCTGTAGGCCATCACACCGGTGTCGTTCTCTTGGCAGAGGGGCAATACGTCGACTTCCACGTCGCGACGGAGCATATTGTAGGGAGGCTGTGAGGACGTGAACCAGCCTGCCTTCATACTTTCCCTCATCTGGTCAACGGAGTAGTTACACACGCCCACATAACGGACCTTCCCGTCCTGCACCAGATCCAGCAGGGCCCTCATGGACTCGTCACAGGGCACTTTGTCGTCGGGCCAGTGAATCTGATAGAGGTCAATGTAGTCAGTGCGTAGGCGGCGCAGGCTCTCCTCGCAATCCCGCTTGATCTGCGCTGGGAGGCTGTTGCGGTAGAACCCGCGCTCATCGTCGAACCACCAGACCCCACACTTGGTGGCGATGACTACCTCCTTGCGCTTGTCACCAAGTGCCTCGGCCAGCACAGTCTCTGCGTGGCCCAGTCCATAGACGGCCGCGTTGTCGAAGAAATTGACACCCAGGTCAAGCGCCTTATGAACGGCGGCAATCGACTCGTCGTTGTCGATGTCCGCCCATCCGAAACGCCACGCGCCACCCATGGACCAACAGCCGAAGCAGATGGGCGTGACCAACGGACCATCCTTGCCAAGTTGTGCGGTTTCCATCCTGAATTCGTCCTTTCTCAGAGCGATCTCATCGTCGTTGGCCGTTGGCTTGCCTAGGTTCCCGGAGTAGTCGCACAACAAGAGACTGGACTGGCCGTCTATCTGGCTCCCTGCGTGCGGACCATGATGCAGACGCAGTTCTTCCTTCTGAGGATCATTTGCTCACTCCCCGGGCCCCTAGGCACCCCAGCGCAACCCGGGGGTGTTGACGGGAGCATCCCAAAGCCCGAGCATCTCGTCGTCCATCCTGAGTAAGGTGATGGAAGCCCCTTGCATCTCAATCGCAGTGATGTAGGTGCCAATCAGGTTCCGCGCGATTGCAAGGCCCTTCTTTTGGCAGATCTCCTCCAGCTTGCGGTACACGATGTAGAGTTCCGGAATGGGCGTTCCCCCCATGCCGTTCACGAACGCCAGGATAGAGTCGCCAGGTTGGAAAGGCGAATCCACCA
>JAUWYD010000030.1 GCA_030616025.1 Chloroflexota bacterium | reverse complement strand
CATTTCTGGCAGGGTGACATCAAGGGCATTGAGGCCCTCGTGCACCGGCACGGTCACACTGAGAAGGATCTCCGCTACGAGGTAGTCGTTCACCCCGACAGGGCAGCCGAGGTGTGGAACCTACTACTGGAGGCGGGCGCGAAGCCAGCTGGGCTGGCAGCCAGGGAAGCTCTGCGGGCTGAGGCTGGCCTGCCCTCGTACCAGGATGGGGGAGGGAGACCCGACGGAGTCTCCTTGTTCAAGGCTGGACATGCCCCTCTCTTTCACCTGTCCAAACCCTATTTCGTGGGCGAGAGGAGCATGCAGAGCGTGAGGCCCAAAGCACTGAAAGAAGAGTTCACCTGGCAGGAGGAGGACGGTAGACTCAGGCGGACGCCACTGTATGAGGAGCATCGCAAACTGACCAAAAAGATCGTGCCTTTTGCTGGCTGGGAAATGCCACTCTCGTATACCACGGTGCTGGAGGAGCATCGCGCCGTTCGGAAGGCGGCCGGGCTGTTCGATGTGGCTCACATGGGCGTGCTGGAGGTGTCAGGCGAGCATGCAGCCAGTTTCCTTGACGTGGTGACCACCAACTACGTCCGTTGGTTGGAGGACGGCCAATCTCAGTACTCGTACCTTCTTGATCCCGATGGCAAGGTGATTGACGACATCATGGTCTATCGGCGGGCGTCAGATCGCTACATGCTGGTGGTGAACGCGGCCAATGCTGAGAAGGATCTGGCCTGGCTCAAAGCGGTCAATTCACGGCGCTATTTCATAGATCGCGACCATCCAGACAAGGAGATAGAGGGTCAGGTGACCATCAGGGATCTGAAGGACCCCTCGTCGGGCACGGATCAGCGGGTGGACATGGCATTGCAGGGACCCAACTCCCTGGCGATCCTGCAACGGCTGACGGACGATCCCAGGCTCGAGGACCGACTAGCCAGGATCGCGCGCACGGAGTTCATAGAGACACGGTTGGCAGGCATTGACGTCCTCGTCTCTCGAACGGGGTACACGGGTGAGGACATTGCCTACGAGCTCTATCTTCATCCCCAGGATGCTCCTAAGATATGGGATCTACTGCTAGACAGAGGGAAAGACCTGGGTGTCAAGCCAGCGGGGCTTGGGGCGCGAGACTCGACTAGAACGGAAGCGGGGCTGCCGCTGTACGGTCACGAACTGGCCGGGGAGTACGACATTACACCGACGGGAGCCGGCTTCGCTCCCTACGTCAAGCTGCACAAGCCTTACTTCATCGGTCGGCAAGCTCATCTGGACAGAGAGGCCAGGCGAATGATGGAGATCATCCGATTCCGTATGAGGGCGAAGGGCATCAGGGCTATTAGGCCCAGCGACGCTGTTGTAGCGCGCAGAGGGGAGTACGCTGGGGCCGTGACCAGCTGTGCGCTGGATGTAGATGGATACCAACTGGGGATGGCTTATGTGAGCAGGAGGTACGCTCAGGAAGGCACCGAGCTAAGGATATTCCCTCTGCCCTCCCGCGAGAAGGCGTCGCCAGAGAAGGACAAGCGGCAACTCCTGGTCGGCGACAAGGTGCTGGTGGGGGAGGAAGCGGTGGTCCTATCACGTTTCCCAATGGAGGAGTAGCTGCTGGCACCGCCCAAGGACGGCTGTTCACTGCCTATCTCCCGCTTCCCACTTCGGGAAGTTGGGCGATTGACTTTCTTCTTCCGGTCGACGATAATCAGAGCACAGTAGTCCACTTCATAGGATGGAGGTTCAAACACGATGGCGGAAAAGGGCAAAGGACATTACAACAATCAGCCTCTGACCTTCGACCTTGCTGATGGCTGGGACCTATTGGCCATGAGCGAGCCTCGGGACGTGCCGGCAGCGGAGAGCGTAGAGGACCTGGTGAAAGAAGGGTTAGCCAGCGCTATTGGCATGGCTCCTGTGTCACAGATCATCGGTTCGCTGGAGAACAAGACTGCAGTGATCATCAGTGATGATCAGACGCGTCCCACGCCTGTGAGCTTGGTGGCCTTGCCTTTGATCAATGAGTTGAACAGACTGGGCATCGGCGACAAGGATATCGAGGTGATTGTCGGCCGTGGCACACACCGGGAGCCAACCCAAGATGAGATCAGGGCGAAGCTCGGCGATGAGGTCCTGAGCAGAGTCAAGGTCAGCGTCCACGATGCCGATGACAAGGAAAACCTGGTCAACGTTGGCACGACCAGCCGGGGTACTCCTTGCTGGGCCAACCGCAAGGTGGTGGAGGCAGGCTTCAAGGTGGGGATAGGGATTATCAACCCTCACTACTTCGCTGGCTATGGCGGCGGGCCGAAGATCGTCCTCCCTGGGGTCTCAGGCAGGGACACAATAAGGCACAACCACGTGCTTATAGGACAGCCCGGCACTGTGCAGGGCAACATGGAAGGCAACTCCCTCTGGGAGGATATGCTGGAGGCGGCCCGCTTCGTAGGACTAGACATGAAGATCGATTGCCTGCTGAACTCTGAGAAGAAGATCTACAAGCTGTTTGCGGGCGATGTTGAGGCTGCGCAAAAGGAGGCAGTCAGGGGATTAGCGGAGGTCTACGGTGCACCGGTGCCGAGGTTGGCAGATGTGACCATCACTTCCGCCTTTCCACTGGAGACAAACCTCATCCAGTCAGGCAAATCGATCCTTCTGGCGGATGACATCACCAAGCCAGGCGGCACGGTGATATTGCTCAGTGCCTGTCCCGATGGAGCCGGGCCTCTGATGTATGAGACCTTGGCGGAGAAGCCCGATTCCGAAGAAGTGATAGAGTGGATCGCCCAGGGCAAGGCTTCGACCACCGGTGGACCTATGGCCTCGCGGCTACGGCGGCTGTTGACCACCAAGAGCCTGATGGTAGTAACCGAGGGCTTGACGGCCCAGCAACTGGCGGACATGGAGATGGAGCATGCTACCTCCATCGAGGATGCGATTGCCCAGGTGTCACAGAGGCATCCGACGGCTGAGGTGATCGTACTGCCCATCGGTGGCTCTACTTTCCCCTTCGTCGAGGAAGCTCCGGAGAAGGTGCCGGCCTAATGCCGGTTGGCGTTCCGTCACCGCGCTGCCGGAGCAAGTTCGAGACCAGGTCCGTGTGAGGTAGGGACTTCAGTCTTGGGGCGGTCGCACGAGGACGATCAGAAGACGAGGACGAAGGTCAGATCGTTCACGTTGGTGTTGGTGGGGCCGGTGATGATGAGGTCGCCGAGCGGCTCGAAGAAGTGATACGAATCGTTGTTGGCCAGATGCTCCCTGGCGGACAGGCCCTTTGCCCCCGCTCGACGCAGGGTTGACCCGTCGGCAATTGCGCCGGCAGCGTCTGTGGGTCCGTCTGTACCGTCTGTGGCCAGGGCCACGATCAATGCCTCGTCCAAGCCTTCTATTTGAATGGCGGCAGCTAGGGCTAGCTCCTGGTTGCGGCCCCCCTTGCCCTCGCCGCGGATGGTGACCGTCGTCTCACCTCCTGCGACCACACAGGCCGGACGGGATACCGGCTGCCCAGAATGGACTATCTCCTTGGCGATAGCAGAGAAGGCCTGAGCCACCTCGCGTGCCTCGCCTTCCACGAATGTTGAGAGCAGCAGAGTGTCGAAGCCAAGGTTCTTGGCTTTGGCGATAGCTGCCCGCGCGGCGACCTCGTTGCTGGCGATGACCAGGTTGTAAGTCTTCGAGAAGACGGCATCACCCTCTTTCGGCGTCTCGGGAATGGTCCCCTCCTTGCCCTGCGATAGATGCTGTACGATGGACGAGGGAAGCTCATCCAGAAGCCCGTATCGCTCGACGATGCCGTGGGCTTGAGCGAAGGAGCTGGAATCGGGCACTGTGGGGCCTGACGCGATGACATCCAGCGGGCTGCCGACCACATCGGAGAGGATAAGGGAGACGACCTCGGCGGGGTAGGCCAGACGGGAGAGATTGCCTCCCTTGATCTGGGAAAGATGCTTGCGGATAGAGTTGATCTCGTTGATTGCGGCTCCGCAGCGCAGGAGGGCCGAGGTGAGGGCTTCCATGTCTGCCACGGAAATGCCTTCCACTGGGAGTGTCATCAAGGCGGAGCCGCCGCCGGAGATAAGGCAAATCACCAGGTCGCCCTCGGTTGCGTCGGCAGCAATGTCTACCATCTGGCTTGCTCCCCGCATACCGGCCGCGTCAGGGATGGGGTGACCGGCTTCGTTAATGCGAACGGTCTTCGTATCCGCGCGGTGACCGTACTTGGTGTTGATCAGGCCTGCTGTGACATGGTGTCCTAGTATCTCTTCTATGGCCTTGGCCATCGAACCACCTGCTTTGCCGCCGCCGATGACATAGATGTTCCGATACTTGTTCAGGTCGTAGACTCGGTGGCCAATGTGCAGTTCATTGTCTTCCAGGGACATGTGCCGCTTGACGGCATTGATGGGATCTACCGCGTCCAAGGCTGCAGACAAGATGGGCAGAACCCTCTCCCGTCGTTCCTTGGTCTCGCCGCTCTTGAGCAACCGTGAGTCAAAGATGCTCATCGCGCTTCCTTAGGTTTCAGTTTCATCCTTTGGCAGGGCTGTGCGAAGCAGCTGCACCACATCCATCACTTTGATCCTGACCTTATCGCGGCGTGCAGCCATTCTGAGAGTGCGCTCGCACTGCTGGCAAGCGCTGACAATTGCCTCCGCGCCTACAGCCTGTGCTTGCTCTAGGCGAAGCCTCGCAACCGCACCTGATAGCTTCGCATCCAGCGTCTCAAGATTGCCGCCTCCCCCGCAGCACATGGCATTCTCGCCGTGATCCTCCATTTCCGCGAACTCGAGGCCGGGAATACTCTCGATTATCCGGCGGGGGGCATCATAAACCTCACTCTTCCTCCCTAGGTCGCACGGATCATGATAGGTCACGCGCATGTTCAACGAGCGCAAGGGCATTGGACCCGCCTCGAGCAGTTGGTCCAGGAACTCGGTTGAATGCATCACCTCGATGGAATCCGGCGCATACTGATACTTCCAGACGTGGTAGCATGAGGGACACGTCGTCACCAGGGTCTTGGCGCCCAGAGCTTCGACCCGATCTAAGTTATGCGCTATCAACTCCGAGACTGGTAGGCCAGCCGAGAGTAAAGGATAGCCGCAACACCATTCGTCGGGCCCCAGTGTCGTGAAGTCTACCTTGGCTGCCTCCAAGACCTCCACGACGTCCTGCAAAATACCGTAAGCCATAGGATAGAGGGCGGAAACACAGCCGGTGAAGAGCACAACCTCCGCACCTCCCTTTCCTACCAGGCCCTCCGGCTTGACATCCAGGTTCTCAGCCCAAAGCAAACGGTTTTCGCCCGGTTCACCGGAGATATTGTGCGTGGTTCTGACCCGCTGTTCCAGCTCTGCCAATCCCGCCGGAAAGAACTCACTATCAGCGATCACTTCTCGCGCGGCGGCGAAGATCTGGTCGGTGCGTACACCCCCGGGGCAGCCCACGCGGCACGACTGGCAATCAGTGCAACCATAGATGTAGTGGCTGCCTACTTCCGAGAGGGAGAGCTTGCCCTCCGTCAGGGCCCGCAGCAACTGTATCCTTGCCCGAGCGGTCACCGGTTCTCGACGCAGCAGTGTGTAGATCGGACAAGGAGCCTGACAGTAGCCGCAACGGTTGCAGCGGAGCATCTCCTGCTGGTATTGGTTCAGTCTTTCGAAATTCGCCATCGCCGAATCACACGACGAGCTGCTGGAATAACTTGCTAGACATCACCGTGATCCATCAGCTCCCTGACTGCATTGGCAATGCTGTCAGAGGTGAGGCCATACGTCTCCATCAGCTGATAGGGTTTGCCTGAGCGGGCATAGCGATCCCTGATGGCGACAGACCGCATTCGTGCTGGCCGATGCTCGACAACCACGCGGGCCACGGCACTTCCCAGTCCACCGTGAACTAGGTGCTCCTCAGCGGTGACGATCACTCCAGTCTCGCCTGCGGCGCACCTAATGGCCTCCTCATCCAATGGCTTTGCGGTGTGCATGTCCAGCACTCGAGTTGAGATGCGCTCCCTTACCAGGCAAGTCTGCGATATCGGGGTGCTCCTGCAAGGGGCTGTCACACTTGCGGAGGTCATACAGCAGTTCGCGAGGGAAATAGCCGCTTTCGGCCAATGCCGCGTAGAGGACCGGAGCAGCATGGCCCTTGCTCAACACAAAGCGATCTCTGTCTCTCCATCGAGGATCGTGAGGATCATGGCGCATGACGCCGAAGTAGAGAGCAGCCATGATGTCGGCCGCCGATAGGGAACCCCCACGGTGACCCGAGCCAGCTGTGGCAGTCATGCCGATGATATGGCAGCGCAGACAGCGCGCTTTGCCCTGTAACTCAGATATGGACAGCGTCTGTTCCATCATAGCTGATTGCCGTATTCTATCAAAAGCAGGTCATGAATGCAAAAGCTGCTTGATCGATCATGCGATTGCAGCTTTGCAGGCTCTCGTCTTGATGGCCCCTTGGCAGGTTCAGGCCCCCTTCGCTCAGAAGGTTACTCTTCAGCTTGATGCCCCGTGAGCGCCTCCCTCTCGAGCCTTTGCAGGGAGTAGTTCTCTCTCATCATGCAGAAGATGCCCAAGAGGGTCAGCGGCAGGAAAGTCAGGGCGTGAAGAGCGAAAGCGAAACTCAGGGCCAACTCTCGGTCGACATCGAAGATTAGCAGTGTGCTCACGATCAGCCAATGGTATATCCCGATGTAGCCGGGGGAGGACGGTACTGTCATGCCGAGACTCGTGATGCACAGAGCCAGGACAGCTGCAGAGGCAGGGGCCTCAATATGAAAGGCAAACATCACGAAGAGGATGAACAGCGCCCCAGTTATCCATATCGCAAGAGACCAGCCCCAGAGCAGGATGTTTCTTCGGATTGATCGCAGAACGTCAAAGCCACTCAATGCCGAGTCAAGAGACTGCAACATCTGCTCTCCACCGAGACGCGGAATTGGCTTCAAGATTGAGGATGCCAGTCTTAGGGTTCTTTCCCTTTGATGGGTTAGCGCCAGGATGATGGCGAAGAGGCAGAGAAAGAGGGGTGCCATGATCAGGGCCGGTCGTTGAACCCATGCGGGTAGGGTCATAGAGTACAGGAGTAGGACTAGGAACAGAATCAGGGTCAGGACGTCAAGGACTTTTTCGACGATGATGGTGGAAAGCGCGAGGGACTTGCTGAGCCCCTCGGTTTCGCCGATCACGTAGGCTCTGGCCAACTCGCCCAGTCTGGCAGGGAGAATGGTATTCAAAGCGTAGCTGATCATCAGAGCAGAGAAGAGCTTGCCTCGGCGTATCCCCGCATGTTCGCTTGGGAACAGAAGCTGCCAACGTAGAACTTTGCTGATGATCGTGCCCACGTAGGGCAGCGAGGCAGGGATCAGCCAAGCATAATTCGCTCTCTTGAGGGCGTTGAGAACCTCCCGGAAGTCTATCTTCCAGAGGACGAGGACGAGACAGACCAGGCTTATGACTATCCCCAGCCAGAAACGCCACTGTTTCATGAGATATCCTTACTCAACTCTGGTCCTCGCGCTGCAACTCAATGTCAGCCATGATGCTCGCTCTCTACCCGTGGGGTCACTGCGGAAGGGCCGTCAGCCCTGGGCCGAGGAACTGTGTAAAGAAGCTTATGGAATAGTACCCGGCCAGTGCGAAACTCACATCCTTGATAGATTTCCCTATCAGGGCTGCGACAAAGAACCACCTTCCGGGGAAACGAATGGCGCCGGCAGCGATGCCTGCCAGGTCGAAGAAGGGATTTGGAACGGCGGACAGGACAAGAATGGTGAGGAACCCGTTGCGTCTCATCCAGTTCTCGAAGCGACGGTGAAGGCGGGCGTTCTCGATGAGGCCCTGGCCTGCATACCCCGTGAGGTAACCTGTCACTTCGCCCATGGCATCGCCCACGCCGGCCACGAGCCCCACGAGCACGGGGTTCCAGACACTTCCTGCAACGTAGACGATGGCCAGTCCAGGTACGGGCAAGACTACAGTAGCGCTGCCCAGCAGCGTGGCGAAGAATACTCCCAGATACCCGTAGCTCTCGTACTCGGCAACGTGATCCCGGAGAAGCAAGATAACGGTGCTGATGACGATGACGATGAGGAGCGCGCCCACGCGCTGAAGCCGTGTCATCCTCTTCGAGTTGATCTTGGTCACCTCACCGTTTGACACAGCTCGGCTCCTCCATTGCGTCAGAAGCGCTCGCGCATGAATTCCACGATCACTCCGTCCAAGAGCTGATCATCTCGCCACCGTTCCTCCAGGTTCTCGGTGTTCACAAAATCCCTCAGGGCCTTCTTGGTGTCCTCATCGTAGATACGGTTGGTCGGACCCTGATAATACCCGTTTCGTCGCAGTACCTCCTGTATCTCCTTGGCCACGTTTCCCTCGATCTTCACCAGTTTCTTCGGATCGGTCTCAGAGAAGTATAGCTTGTGTAGCTTGAGCAAGCTGGTCAGTTCCTTTATGGGCGTCACGTGATCGTCCACCCGCAGGTCGACATATCGGTCGTTGTACCCCCCGTACCCTCCCCGTTCCTTCACCACCAGGAGGGCCGCCGACCGCCGGCCTCGTCTGTCGCCGCCCGCCGCCTGCCCCGCCAACAGCGCAGCCAAAAGCCGGTCTGCTAGCGCTCCAGGGTTTCTTCAAAAGCGCTGGCCATAGCCCTTACGGTATCTTCACTGACGAGGATGTTGCCCTGGCAGGCGTAGTTCCCCCCGACGATATGACCAGCCCAGTCGTAGCACTCCTCGCCGGTGAAGGCGGCCGCATTGCCCTTGGCGTCCACAACACCTATCTGCCTCAAGGCCCTGTCGCCATCTTGCTCGGTGAGCTTGGCCACTGCGTCTTGGGCTGACATACCCTCCTCCATCATGGCCAGGCCCCGAGGTCCATAGGAGGTGTTTGCCCAGGACTGTGTCGCGACCGCGCCCGCACCGGCCTTTGCCCAGGGCACAACAGAGCCCGCGGACAGGAACTTCGACTCCACCGCCACTCCCCATTCCCCATTCTCGGGATCGTGTGCGACAATGGAGAAGGTTCCGAGATCCTTGTCAATCCCTTTCAGCTCTCACACCTCCCGGCGTTTGATTATAGCACACGTATTCATGTCAACACAAAACGCAGGCACGGTTATCGGCGAAAGTAGGGTACGATGAAGAGGTAGAGACAGACCACGTCCAGGACCAAGAAGCCCGCGTAGAAGAGGCAGAAAGCTATCCCTTTCATGATGCCGCGCAGCTGGCCTGCAAAGCGTTCCAAGAGAGCCAGGCGCGATATCAAACGCACAAGGACGTTCGCCCATTCGAGCAGCCCGAGGGCGAAGGCCAAACCGATAGGCACTAGGGCGGGGAACAGATAGCGCCCCTGGTGCTGAACGA
>JAUWYD010000190.1 GCA_030616025.1 Chloroflexota bacterium | reverse complement strand
GGCACGCCCGGCTCGCCGTGTTTCTGACCCTTGACGATTGCCTGATACGTCTGCACCCTACCCGTTACATCGTCTGATTTGACGGTCAGCATCTCCTGTAACGTGTGAGCGGCGCCGTAGGCTTCCAGGGCCCACACCTCCATCTCCCCAAAGCGCTGCCCACCAAACTGTGCCTTGCCTCCAAGCGGTTGCTGCGTTACCAACGAGTAGGGACCTGTGGATCGGGCATGGACCTTGTCTTCCACCAGATGAGCAAGCTTCATCATATTGATCATTCCCACGGTCACCGGATGATCGAATGGTTCGCCTGTCTTTCCATCGTAGAGAATCATCTTGCCCCACGTTGGAACGGGCTGGCCGGTCTCCAAGCTCACTTGCTCAGCCCGGTGTTCTAGCTCCTTGTCCTCAAGCTCACCGGCGGGATAGTCAAGCTCCTCCATCCACAATCGCAGGCACAGATGATGGGCCCGCACGTCCGCCCTTTGCCTCTCTGGCAAGGGGCGAGTGTCGTCCTCGAACACCAACACTTCATCCGGATCGTATCCCAGTTGTCTCAATGTGTATTCCAGGACGCTGCGACGAGCATATCTCCGGTCTGACATCAGGGCTTCTGGGTCATACCCTTCATCTTGCAGCAGATGGGCGAGGTACAGGATGCGGGCCTCCGCATCATCATGCAAATCCTCATCCTCATACCCTTCATCTCTCAACCACTGCCAGGCCTCTTCCGTTACTCTGTTCCAGGCCCAATCGATCAACCAGGCTCTTGACAACTCGGCGATGATCTCTTCCTCATCAGCACCGTCGAAGACGGGTGATATGGCCTTGAACCCTAGCCGGTCCGCAGCCCAGCCAAGATGTGTCTCCAAGATTTGCCCGATATTCATACGGCTGGGAACACCTAGAGGGTTGAGGATGATCTCAATGGGACTGCCATCGGCCATGAAGGGTATGTCTTCAATGGGAACGACCTTGGAGATGACGCCCTTATTGCCGTGGCGCCCGGCCATCTTGTCCCCCTCGGTCACCTTGGATAGGTGAGCAGTGCTGACCCGCACCATCCTCTCTACGCCAGCGGGGAGTTCTTGGCTGTCTTCGCGGGTGAAGGTTCGGACGTCAACGACCTTGCCCCTCTCGCCATGAGGCAGCCGCAGCGATGAGTCCTTCACCTCCCTGGCTTTTTCACCAAAGATGGCGCGCAGCAGTTTCTCCTCTGGGGTCAAATCGGTCTCGCCCTTGGGGGTTATCTTGCCAACGAGGACATCCCCGGGCTTGACTTCAGCGCCGATACAGATAACGCCGTCTTCATCCAGGTTCTTCAATGCCTCTTCGCCCACGTTGGGGATGTCGCGCGTTATCTCCTCCGGCCCTAGTTTGGTGCTCCGTGCTTGTATCTCGTGCTTCTCGATGTGTACCGAAGAGTACTTGTCATCCCGAACCAAATGCTCGCTGATCACCACGGCATCCTCGAAGTTATATCCCTCCCAGGAGAGGAATGCTACCAGCACGTTTTGACCCAATGCTAACTCCCCTTCGTCCGTGGAGGAGCTATCGGCAAGAACATCTCCTTTCTCTACATAGTCTCCCTTGCTGACGATGGGACGTTGATCTATGCAAGTTCCTTGGTTGGAGCGGTCGTATCGCCGCAACTCGTAGGTTTGATCGCCGTCATCCCCTCTGACCACGATTCTCTCCGAAGTGACGCCCACCACATTGCCGGATTCCCGTGCCGCCAACACCTGACCTGAGTCGAGAGCCGCTTGACGTTCTATGCCGGTGCCTACTATGGGTGATTCCGGCATCACCAGAGGCACTGCCTGCCGCTGCATGTTGGAACCCATCAAGGCTCGGTTGGCATCATCATGCTCCAGGAAGGGGATGAGAGCGGCTGACACGCTGACGATCTGCTTGGGCGAGACATCGATGAAGTCCACTTCCTCGACCGGCTCGATGAGGTACTCCCGCCGGCTTCGCGCTGAGACTCGATCCTCTGTAAACTGGCCCTTTTCATCCAACTCCGCGTTGGCCTGAGCGATGACGTGCTTCTCCTCTTGATCGGCTGGCATGTACACTATCTCGCTAGTAGTGATGGGACGAATGGCCACTTCTTCCAGAGGGAGTTCAACTATCAGTTCCGCCAGCGCAGGACTGATCACGGTTCCGGCCTCGCCAATGACCTCACCGGATTCAGGATCCGCTACATCCTCGCGCAGGGTCTTCCCCAGCAACTCGTGAAAGTCGTTGGCTACCGCATTGATCACCTTCCGGTAGGGGGTTTCAATGAAGCCATATTCGTTGATCTCCGCGTACGAAGCCAGAGAGCCGATGAGGCCAATGTTGGGACCCTCAGGGGTCTCTATGGGGCAAATACGCCCATAATGGCTGTCATGCACATCCCGGACATCGAACCCTGCTCTCTCTCGCCGCAACCCTCCTGGTCCCAAGGCCGACAGACGTCGCTTATGGGTCAGTTCGGCCAAGGGGTTAGTCTGATCCATGAATTGGGAGAGTTGGCTGCCACCGAAGAACTCTCTGACCGCGGCTACGATGGGTCTGATATTAATGAGAGTGAGCGGGGTGATCTGAGACGGGTCTCTCGTGCTCATGCGCTCTCGCACGACCCGTTCCGTACGGAGGAACCCAACGCGTAGCTGATTTTGGATTAGCTCGCCAACGGTCTTCACCCTTCTGTTACCCAGGTCATCGATGTCGTCAGGACCGTCAACGCCGTTGTTGATCAGGATCATGCGTTCCACCACCTTGACCAGGTCCATTTTCGTTAGGGTGAGTTGCTCAAGGGGGAACGACAAATCCAACCTCTTATTGAGCTTGTACCGTCCCACCCTAGCCAGATCGTACCGGCGTGGGCTGAAGAGAAGGGATTCGAGGTACTTCTTGGCATTGTCCAGATTGGGAGGGTCGCCGGGACGCATTCTGCGGAAGAACTCCACCACTGCCTCCTCAGGGGTTTTGGTGGGATCTTTCTCGATGGTGGCTTCTATGAAGCCTCGCTCCGGCATGTTGTCACTGCGCTCGAAAAGGGCGCGCAGTTCCTCGTTACTGCCCTCCTTGAGGACATCGTCTATAGGATCGTCTGTATCTGACGATATGGCGGCCAGAGCACGGATGAGGACGGTGACCGGTATCTTCCGTTTGCGGTCTACCTTCACGGATATTACGTTCTTCTTGGCAGTCTCGAACTCCAGCCATGCCCCTCTGGCAGGGATCAATTTGGCCATGCATAACTGCCGGCCGCTCTTCCTATCCTCCTCCACGGTGAAGAAGATCCCCGAGGAACGGATAAGCTGGCTAACCACGACCCTCTCGGCGCCGTTGACGATGAATGTGGCGTTGTCGGTCATGAGCGGGAAGTTGCCCAAGTAGACATCTTGTTCCAGCCGCTCACCTTGCTCGTTGACCAACGCAGCCCGAATATGAAGAGGCGCTGCGTAGGTCATGTCCATGATGCGACATTCTTGCTCGCTGTGCGTGGGCTCTTCAAACCGGTACTCGATCAACTCAAGGCTCATCTTGCCGTTGTAGCTCTTGATGGGGAATGTCTCATCAAACAACTGGCGGAGTCCTTCCCCCGAAAACCACTGGAACGATCGCAACTGAACGTCAATAAGGCCCGGCAAGGGGTGAATGTCGGCGATGCGGGCGTAACTCTTGCGCCTGTTGCCGGTTCCCCCCGACGGGGGGGGCGTCGGAGACTCCAGATCGAACAGGGTTCTCTGCATTTCTGAACCCGGTCCTCGCCACTCGTCAGGCTCGGGGTTGCGAGAAGAAGGCCCTCTATCTTTAGCCATTCAGGTGTAGCCCTCCAGTTGTGTCATAAGAA
>JAUWYD010000138.1 GCA_030616025.1 Chloroflexota bacterium | reverse complement strand
GGAGATGATGTCCTGTCCATAGAACCCGCTGTCCAAGTTGGGGGCCAGGCCCACTTTCTTTCTGGAGTCCTTGGCTGGAGCGTTGCTCTCAGTTGTCGCCATTCTGCCCTCCTGTGAAGTCAGTGTTTGGTGCGGCGGCATGTGTGATCCGCCAGGCTGGCGGCCTACGGGGGAGGAGGAGGGACCTGCCCGGCTGACAGGAGCTTCCGCCACTTCTTGTCCAGGATAGGATCCAGTACTTGGGTGGTTCGAGGCTCAGGCAAGAAATGGGACTCTCAAGGAGAGTCCCATCTCTAGAAGGAGTCACGCTTTCTCTACTTCGATACTTCCAGCTGGACATTTTCTCTCTGCCCAGCACGGTATCATACAACACTATCCGATACCACGCAACTCACCGCTTCAGGGCTCGTCCCTTGTCAGTTTGGATGGTTCTATCGCCGCTCGGCCCGGAGATAGTCCTTCAAAGGGCATAGACCTCTATCAGCCGTTTCTCCGCCTCACCCTCGATGCGGGCCACAACCTCCACGTATGACACGATGCTGGAGTTCCTCAGCTTCCGCTTCAGTAGCTCATCCACCAGGAAGATGCCCGCCGAGTTGCTCATCGCGATCTCGACGCGAACTGGCTTCTCCTGCCCCGGCAAGAGCTTCACCTTGTCCACGGCAGCAGCCGACACCGTATGGATGTTCGTCACACCTGCCTCGAAAGGGATCCGTGAACGCCCCCTCGTCATATCCAGTGCGTCGGCCACCTTGACTGCCCCCGCCTCGATTGTAAGGCAACTCTGATCCCAGTGATGGGCACTGATGGCGTGGAGGATTTCCGACACGATAACTGCGCGCTGCGGTATGTCATACAACCCGTCCAGCAATTCCTTGGCCTTCGGATTGGCCAAGCTGATGGAGTACAGCTCGTGGTTGTCCCGATGGACGGACATCCCCAGGTCATGGAGGCAGGCTGCCAGGACGACTATGACTTCCGCGTCGTCAAGAGTAAGGCCGTAGTTGGTGACCACGCTCATCTCAATGTCTGCCTTAGCCAGCATCCTGACCAGCTTCAAGGCCAAGTTGGCCACAATCTTGATGTGTACTATGCCGTGGTCGGTGAGCTGAAGACGGTCCACGGAGTTGATGTTGACGCAACGCCACAGTTGGAGAAGCTCCTCATCTTGGTTGATGCGCTCCACAATCTGCTGTAGCACTTGGTTTTTGCGGACTGGAACCCGGAAGTCCATTTGCGCACCCCTTTCTGAGCTGTGGCTCGGTGCTTGGCTTTCCACGGTTTCCGCTTGCCCACTCGGACGAGCGGGTGGGGCCTAGGGAGCACTCATTCCACGCTATGCCGCGTCTTTGGAGGTCAAGAAACCCACACCGTCCTCATTATAGCACCTGCGAGTCTGTAACAGCAAAAGCGTTGCGGTTGCACGTCAAATTCGTCGGCGGGGAATTCTCGCGGTCACGCGACTACACTGAGAACACCACCCCTGTGCCTCCAGCCGCCTCTGATGAGTAGCAGAATGCGTATGCTTTTCGTGGCTCTTGGGCAATTGACTAAGCACGCAAGGGTGACAATGAACCTTGAGGTTTTCCCTTGGAGGTTGACTCGGATTCAGATATGTACTATGCTGTGGACAAGAAAACGGGACTCACTGTACAAACAAAGGAGGCAAAGGAGATGAAGAAGCATTGGCAAAGAGGCTTATTGTTGGGTGTGAGCCTGACGCTGCTGTTGGCTGGTGGGGTGGCGCTGTCGGCCTGTGGTGGCTCTGGTCCCTCTGTGGAGGTGGTTACAAGTGCGGTGGACATCGTTGGTGTTTGGCGCAGGACCCAGCCGTGGGCTGGAGCGTATGAGACGGGGATTGCTGTCAGGCAGTGGTTTCTGAAGGTGGAGGCGGATGGAACCATGGCTTTCGGGGAGTCGCCTGACCAGTGGGATTACGAGGCTTGTAGTGAAGAGTTTGCCTTCGAGGGCACTCAGTTTAGCGTGACGGAGACCGCCTGTAATCGGTTCCAGGGTGAAATAGGGGAGGATAAGAGATTTGACTATTCATGCGTCGGCTTGGAAGCGCCGTCTGGCGTCTACGAAGTTCAGCTACTCGCAAACGGCAATCTCAAGTTTATAGACGCTGGGGACAACTGCCAGTACCGAAGGGACATCCTCACTTTGTCCGATTGGGAGCTAGTCTCGTAGGCCGCTAGGCGCAGGGCGGGGTCTCCAGGCGGCGTCCGTACTCCCAGGCGCTGGAGGATGAAAGCCACACCATAGCTTGACTACTCAAAGGGCTGTCCTTTGGATGGCCCTTTTCTTGTTGGGCAGGAGTTGGTGGCGGTGTCAAATCAAACGCAACTCGCACACTCCAGCAAACAATAGGCCAGGGCGCCTTCTTATCGCTCACCTCCCTCGACCGGAGGGGCCAGTGGAAGCGGACTCAAGCGATTCTCTTCCCAGTCACCCCCATCCTTGTGGTGAGCCTGCCTGCCCTGAGCCTGTCGAAGGGTCGAACCATTGATCCCACCCTATCAAAGGGAGGAAACTCTCGTTCAGCGGCCTTCATTGCCAGTCCAGAATTCTACATGCTTCCTGCAATCTATGCCGTATTTGACATTTCAGGCAACAGTGGTATAATGGTGTGCGTTATGCCTTGTAGACCTCTGCGGCATAACCAACATACGGAGGCGAAAGGGAGATAATATGGAGAAATGGCGTCTCGAATCGCCTCTCTTTTCGGCACTAACTGAGCAAGAGAGGCGTAGCATATCCGCCGAGATGCGGTCCGAGGTTTTCCACCTGGGGCAAAGCATCACCGTGGAGAATGCCCCCAGTCAGGCGATGTATTTCGTGGATTCGGGCTGGGTCAGCATCTTCTCCGAGCAGGCCGGTAGGAAGGTCATTCTGGCCAACTTGGGTCCAGGCAGCGTCTTGGGAGACGTGGACTTGCTGCTGGACAGGCCCTACTCCAGCGCGGCTGAGGCGGCCTCAGAGGTGAAACTCTGGTCTCTGAACAAGTCAGACTTGCAGGAGCTCATCGCCAGGGAACCAGCCATAGGGATCAAGCTGAGTCTGGGTTTGGGCTCCAAAGTGGTTCACGTGACCCAGTATCTGGCGGAATATCGCTTGCCTGAGATCCCCTTTTTCACCCAGCTGTCGAGGGAGAGTCTCCTGGGTCTGGCGGAGAAGCTGCAAATAGAGACGTACCACAGAGGCGACACGATCTGCTGGCTGGGAGAGCCCGGCGAGGCGATGCATATCATCGAGTCGGGAGAGGTGGAGGTAATCCTGGCGGCGCAGAGCGATGAGGTCCCCATGCCCCTGACCGAGGGTGACCTCCTAGGGGAAATGGCCCTCCTGGCCAACAAGCCGCACGCTGCAACCTACAGGGCTTCAAGCGACGTTGTTCTGTGGGCCTTGTCTCGCGCTGACTTCGATGAACTAGTGGCTGAGTTTCCCATGGTTCGGCAGGCATTATCGCGAGCTCTGAGCCAGCACCTGAGCCCTGAGGACCGGGCCATGGCCGAACAGCGGTTGGAGACGATCCCTCTCTTTGCCGATTTACCCCCCGACGTTGTATCAAGTGTTGGCCAGCGCCTCGTTCTGCAACACTACCCCCAGGGAGAGCTGGTCTTCTCCCAGGGAGACCCGGGCGATAGCTTGCACATCATCGAGATGGGGGAGGTGAAGCTGGCTTCAGAGACCGCGGCTGGCGAATCCACCGTGGCCTGGCTGGAGGCGGGGGATTGCTTCGGTGAGATGGCCCTACTGACGGGCAAGACCCGCTCGGTGAAGGCGCAGGCCATGACCGATACCAACCTCTGGGTTCTCTACAAAAACGACTATGACGACCTCATGGTGGAGCATCCAGCCATCAGCATCGCCCTGGGTAATGTCCTCAGCGAGCGGCTGACCGCTGGCTTCCAGGAGGCTCGTCCCCGCGCAACCCCCGCCAGGATGCGGGAGATACCTTTGCTGGCCGAGCTCACTGAAGCCGAGTTGGAGGATGTGACTCGACGATTGCAGCCGGTGGAGCGTGAGGCCGGGGATATTCTGTTCTCCCAGGAAGAGGCTGGGGACAGGATGTACTTCATCGAATCGGGTCAGGTGGAGGTACGTGCCCGGACCGCGGAGCGACGCATCACTCTGGCCCAGTTAGGGGCCGGGGAACTGGTGGGCGAGCTGGCGCTACTCAGCGGCAAGGCCCGTTCGGCCACCGCTCAAGCTCTCACGGCAGTCCAACTCTGGGCGCTGGAGAAGGCCGATTTCGATGAACTGACCCTCAAGTACCCTCGCTTCGTACTGGCCATCAGCAGGGCTCTGAGCGAGCGCCTTGAAGCCACCTCGGTGGCGCAAGCGCCACCTGTCAAGCCTGAGAAGGTCGTCCGCGCCAGGCCGGCAGTCAAGCCCAAGAGGAAACCACTGAGGCCGAGAGCCACGGCTGATCTGGTCAGCAACCTGCAGGGTGCTGTTACCTGGCTGGTGACTCGAAGTGCAGGGGTAAAGCTCCGGCTGGCAGTGGTTGGTTTTCTGCTTCTGTGGGTTTGCGGCATAACGTTTCCTGCGAGCGTGCTCTCCTCGGTGCCTCTGGAGAAGAATG
>JAUWYD010000106.1 GCA_030616025.1 Chloroflexota bacterium | reverse complement strand
GCGGCTCACCATCCAGATATCTATGATGCCCACCGTGGCCTGCAGCAGGTTAGCCAGCACAACGGGGTAGGCCAGGCTGCTTATCATGCCCAGGAGTCTACGATCCAACCCCAGGTAGTGAACAAGCTTCGAATTCAAGATCCTTTCACGCAACGAGTCACCTCATTATCAGCGCCAGAAACCGAAACTCACGACCGTCTCCGGATCCCCGTTCAAGGCGAACCGAGCGAACGGTCACCTTGGGAACCACGAATGGAGTGTGTCGCGGGGATTCGGTGAGGTCGCGAGGCAGCAAGAGCTAGAGCTCAGTGACCAGTCAGGCGACGCTCCAGGCACCCGATAGTCACAGGTGACACGCATCGAAACCAGGAATCGCAAAGCGGCTCCCTGCCACTATAGATGCACGGCAAACTCAGCTATCTCAGGCTTGACCAGCTTCTTGTAGTCCGAGAATCTTACCTTCATGCTGGTCGTGTGATTGCCGACCTTGAAGACTATTTCTCCAGCCTCTGCCAGGGAGTTCTCCACATAGCATGGGAGATCGTACAGATTGCCGAACGGCGGCATGGCGCCCACTTCGCAGTCCGTAAAAGCACCGCCGAACTCCTCCTCCCTGGCCAGACGAACCTTCTTAGCCTTCAACAAGGACTTGACTTTCGGGAACTCAACGCGCTGGCTCGCCGGGAGGACCAACATCACCAATTGGCCATCGGCATCAACGAGCACCACCTTGGCCAGTTGCTTACCTGGGACGTGCTGCGCCGCCGCCACCTCCTGTGCGGTGTGGGCCACCGCGTGAGTCATAGTGTCGAACCGCACGCCCTTCTCCTGAAGGTACTTCTCCAACCTCTGCTTCGCCGCCATCTTCTTGCCCTCCTCTGCCGCATCAATGGTCTGCACTCAGACAGCGTCGCGTGTTTCCCGGGACCTATGCCCCACATCATCCCGCCAGAAAGCCGGCGATCTCTCGCGCTATCTCCTCTTCCCTGCCCCAGAGAGAGTGGTCGGCTCCTTCCAGAACAATCAGTTCCTTGGGCTCTGGCAGACTCTCCACCAAAGCCCGCAACTCGGACAAAGGACAGACATGGTCCCTATCGCCAGCCAGGAATAGCTTGGGCTTGGTGAAGCTGTTCCAGAAATCCTGATCGAAGGACTCTATGGCCATGGAGCCCAAAGGGAGACACAGTGCTACGATAGCCGCGATGCGAGGATCCTCCTCTACGTGCCGCAATCCTACAGAGGCACCGAACGAGTACCCCATCAGGTAGACCCTCTCCGGATCCACATCTTTCTGGCTCAACAAGAAGTCCACGGCTCCACCAACATCCGCGACTTCGGCGACGCCCTCTCCGAACTCCCCCTCACTACGGCCAACTCCCCGGAAGTTGAATCGAAGGGCCATCATCCCACGGCCCGCCAACTCTTCCGCTGTCGCCACTATCACGGGAACCTGCATACTGCCACCCAGCAGAGAGTGAGGATGACAAAGTACCACGGCCGGCCCTCGGTTTGCCTGATTGCCGGGCCGATGCAGCATACCCTCCAATTGGAGCGGAATAGCCCCTCTGCTTGCGAAAAAGACCCTCTCTGCTGCCAGAGGCATGGCCTGCCCTCATCGCGCATTCTATCACAGGACTGAGGAAATGGCGAAAAGCGCTATGCTGTGGTAGAATCTCCATACTACGAGAGCAGGCAAATGAGAGTACTCCTGGCAAGCCCAGAGTCCAAGACCTGGAGCTCGCGTAAACACATCCCCTTAGGGTTGGGCTATCTTGGCGCTGTCCTGGAAGGCGAAGGTCACGAAGTGCAGCTTTGGGATGGGGCAGTGGAGAAGGAACCACTGACCACCCTCCTGGATAAGGAACGCTTCGACTTGGTGGGCATCACCAGCGTCACTCCTCTCATCCACGAAGCCTGGGAAGCCGCGCGCGACGCCCGGGACCGAGACGCCATTACCATCTTAGGCGGCCCCCACCCTACGCTTCTGCCCGGTGAGTCCTTAGAGCGGCCAGATGTGGACATGGTGGTCCGTGGCGAGGCTGAGGACACCATCATCGAGATCACGCGGGCGCTGGAGAAGGATCGCGGCCAGCTGGATGTAGAAACCGGCATGCGACACTTCGCATCGGATCGCTGGGATGAAATCGCCGGCCTCTCCTTCCGAGACGCAACGGGTGAAACGCTCCACAATCCCCCGCGTGAGCCTCGCAGGGACCTGGATAACTTGCCCTTCCCCGCACACCATCTGTACAAGATCAAGCGGTACACAAACCTGCAGCCCCGGACCGACGGCCTGGACCCCGGGGCGCGCGCGTATACCATCATCACCTCCCGCGGCTGCCCGTATCAGTGCATCTACTGCTCCAAGGCAGTTACCGGCAATCTGTGGCGTCCCCGCTCACCCGAGAATGTAGTTGCCGAGTGGCGCAAACTGGTTGTGGAACTGAGAGCGACGGAGATAGGGGTCACCGACGACGTGATGACCCTAGATGTCAAGCGTGCCAAGGAGATTTGCCGCCTCATCATCGATGAAGGACTGAATCAGGTGCCGTGGATAACCATCCATGGAATCAGGGCTGACAACACCGACCTAGAGCTTCTCCAACTGATGAAGGAGGCGGGCTGCAAGAGGGTGGGCTTCGGTGTGGAGAGCGGCAACCAGAGGGTGCTGGACATCATGAAAAAGGGCCAGACGATCGAAGATGTGCGCCAGGCCTTCCGCAACGCGGAGGAAGCTGGTCTGGAGACGATTGGCTTCTTCATCTTCGGCCTGCCAGGAGAGACCGAGGAGACCATGGAGGATACCACCAGACTCGCGCTGGAACTGGATCCGGACCTAGCCAACTTCATGATCGCCGCTCCATTCCCCGGCACTGAACTGTATCAGATGATCCTCGACGGGGGACACCTTTTCAGCCACGACTGGCGGGACTTTGCCATTCATGATGAGAAAGCCCGTTTCACGATTGGCGGGGTGACGGCGGAACTGGCAGAGCGGAAGTGGCACGAGGCCTATCGCCGCTTCTACCTGCGGCCCGGACGTCTCTTGCGCAAGGGGCTGAGGCCCGAATTCTGGAGACGGTTGCCCACTTATTTGTCCGACGCGAAGCGCTTCTTCATGTCCAAGTCAAGCTCCGTCACTTAGCCTGTCAAGGAATCCCCCCCTCTGTGAGTCGAGGAATCGCAGGACCTCGTGGCAATACGGCGGGTTAGAGTTGCAGGTCATCGACGTAGAACAAGCACGAAAATACTATTATGAATCTGATTCGGCTCACGATTTCCATCACGTCCTGAGGGTTCTCTACCTGGCCGAGCGCATCGGCACTGCCGAGGGGGCGGACATGGAAATCTTGAGGACCGCCGCCCTGCTCCATGACATAGGTCGGCCCGAAGAGATACGAGATGGCGTTTGTCACGCACAGGTTGGAGGTGAGAAAGCTCGTCAAATCCTCGCTGGCTGGCCAGGGGACAAGGTGGAAGCCGTAGCACACGCCATCGCCACCCACCGCTTTCGCGGGGACGTTGCGCCGCGAACGTTGGAAGCCAAGGTGCTCTATGACGCTGATAAGTTGGACAGCATCGGTGCAACCGGGGTGGCCCGAGCCTACGCCATAGGCGGACTGATGGGCCAGCGGCTGTGGGCGGAGGTGCAGGATGACTACGTGCAGGCCCGCCGGGAGAACAAAGAGCTAGCCCGCGGGGATCTCTCGTCGGACCACACCCCTGTCCACGAATTCGCCTTCAAGCTCTCGCAGATCAAGGACACGCTTTTCACCGGCTCGGCAAGGGAGATAGCCGAGGATCGTCACCGCTTTATGGCCGAGTTCTTCCATCGCCTCGAAGCCGAAGTGAATGGCGAGGCGTAAACATAGGAGACGGTTGTGAGGGGCCTCACCTGGAAGAAGACAGGCCTGGGATTTGGTTGGCTTCCGTCATCGGTGTGAGCCGGACCTCCCCAGCGTCGACCTTCTTGGCAAAGGCTTGCCAGTGTTGAAGCTGGAAAGAACAGACCTCGGTCGGAGACGTTGTACTTCCGGAGATGTGGATTACGGATTCAAGATCTGGAGCGGACCACCAAGACCGGCCGTTGGGCGTGAATAATCAGCCCGCCGGTGACGTCGCCCAGCAGCACACGGGCGAGACCGGCTCCCGAGCGAGAGGACCCCAGGACGATCAGATCATAGTCGCCGACCTCGCTCTCCCGGAGGATCTCGTCCCCCACGATCCCTCGTCGCAGCTCTAGTTCCACAAGCTTGCATTGAGCTTGCACAGTGCGCAGAGCCCACTTCACCTCTTTGGCCTGCTCTGTGTCGGTCTGAAGGAACTCGGCCATCGTTTGCTCCATCCGCTCCAGTCCTGTGTACATGATCGGCATAGGGTCTAGCACGTGCAGCAGGGTAACCTGTGCCCCAGCGCCACTGGCCACATCTGCGCCAGTCTGAACAGGCAGGCGGCTATACTCGGTACCCGACGAACAGATTAGCACTCGCGATAGGTTGGGCCGATCCCCTTTGACCACAAGCACAAAGTTCGCCGCCCGTTCAATGCTGCTCACCAGACCGAGGAGAGCGTGACTGATTTGCTGAGAGTCTGGAGCGCCGACGGCCACCAGATCGTACGTGTCGCGTTCAAGTTCAGTCACCACAATCTGCTGAGGCTGATTTGCGTCAATACGCACTCGGGCGGTTAGCCCGAGATCAGCCAACTCCTGGGCAGCCGTGTCTACCGCGCTCTGCAACCCCTTGCCTTTCTGCCCCTTTTTCAGCACGCCGAGCAGGGTCGTATCGGCCGACAACGCCTTGGCCACCTCCGACCCAAATCGCAGGGTTGCCTGGTATTGGTGCGAGTCAACTGCAACAATCAGCATCTTCATAGTTCTATTCCTGTATAGTGCACTGGTGTCAAGTCGTTTAGTGCCCCCCCATCACACCAAGCAACCTCAGAATGACCAGCGTCGCTCCGAGCATAGGCAGAAAGGAGAACAAGAAGCGGATGCGCGGGCCGACTAAGAAACGGGTTAATGCCGCTCCGATCTGGGCTCCGATGACCGCGCCGGTATTCATGACTAGTGCCATCAGGATGTCAACGTTGCCTTTGAGAGCGTGGGTCACTGTCCCAAACCCCGCCGAGATGACGATCTCGAACAGATCAGTGCCGACTGCGACGTGGGTGGGCACGCCGATCAGGTAGACC